>NZ_JAILQF010000324.1 GCF_024699075.1 Butyrivibrio sp. | reverse complement strand
CTTTTCATGGCAGCCTTCTTCCTTTTAAGAGTTGGTGTACATGAACAGGATGAAGAGCTTATAGCTGATGCACTTAATCAGTACTATTGGCATATCAAATATCTTCAGAACAAAAATACCGGATTATATTATCACGGCTATAACAATATAACCAAGGATCACATGTCAGGCTTCTACTGGGGAAGAGCTAATGCGTGGGCTGCTTTTACAATGTCCCAGGTAGGACATATTCTTCCGGAAGCATATCTGTATCCGCAGTTTCTTGATATTGTAGGATCACTTAATGAGCAGCTTGCAGCACTTAAGGAAGTTCAGACAGAAAATGGTTTATGGCGCACTATCCTGGATGATCCTGAATCTTATGAAGAGATATCTGCATCTGCCGGAATTGCAGCAGCTATGCTCTCAAAAGGCAACCCTCTTCATATCAAATATATCAATAAGTCTATAAAAGGTATACTTGCAAATGTATCTCCTGAGGGACGTGTTATGAACGTTTCAGGCGGAACAGCAGTAATGAAAGACAGGGACGGATACAGAAATATAAGCCGTGACTGGATGCAGGGATGGGGTCAGGGCCTTGCACTTGCCTTCTTTGCAGGACTTCTTGAATATGGAAGCCTTAGAAGTGACGGAGCTCTTTGATTCAAAAAGCAACTTTTTTCTTTGGACTTGGGATCAAACCGGCCAAATGTATCGACATCATAAAAGAATGAGGATGAGATAGCTATGACAGAAAAACTGAAAGGCAGTTTTACATTACCGGGAGAATCCGGATACGAAGATCTGACTCTTAAAATGGCAGAAAAATGGGGAGCAGATGTTATAAGAGACAGTGATGGTACCCAGCTTTCACCTGATATTTTAAAGGCTGGTTACGATATTTATTCTACCGTATGTATTATAAGAGGTCATAATGACTGGGTCAAAAAGCACCCTTCAAATATGCAGCAGACTTTTTTACAGAGTATGCCTAAGATCGCTGATAGTGACTTCCTTACTATACATCTTCTTGACGGATATTTTACAGAGCAGTTTGATGTCAATCAAAGCAAAGAATCAGTTGAGCTTTGGCAGGTTTTTGACAGAACAACAAATACAGAAGTTCCAAAGAGATTATGGAATTATGAGAAAGAGCTTGATCATGTAGTTATCAAGACTACAGAGCCTTTCCATGAATATACGGTCAACTTCCTTGCTTATCGTAAGTGGGAAGAGATCAATATGTACAATCATGTGACCAATAACTGGACATCTGAGCACCTTATACCTGTTGATCCAAGATCCGCAGAGGCTCAGGATTATCTTTACAAGTGGATGGATAACTGGTGCAAGGAACATCCCCTTACCAATGTTGTCCGCTTTACATCCATGTTCTATAACTTTGTATGGATCTGGGGATCTGATGAAAAAGACAGAAACCTCTATACAGACTGGGGCAGCTATGACTTTACTGTAAGCCCTCTTGCTCTTGAAGAGTTCAAGAAACAGTACGGATATGCTCTTACTTCAGAAGACTTCATTAATAAAGGAAGCAATCATCCGACACATATGCCGCCTACCAAAAAGCTTCTTGATTATATGGACTTTACCAATCAGTTTGTAGTTTCTTATGGTAAGAAGCTTGTAGAGCTTGTTCATTCTTATGGCAAAAAAGCTTATGTTTTCTATGATGACAGCTGGGTAGGAGTAGAACCTTACAGTAAGAGATTTGAAGAGTTCAATTTTGACGGACTTATAAAATGTGTATTTAACGGTTATGAGGCAAGGCTTTGTGCAGGTGCTAAGGCTGATACTCATGAGCTTCGTCTTCATCCATATCTTTTCCCGACTGGTCTTGGCGGAGCTCCGACCTTCTCTGAAGGTGGCAATCCTGCAAGAGATGCTGCGATATACTGGAACAGGGTAAGACGTGCCCTTCTTCGTGAACCTGTAGACAGAATAGGACTTGGCGGATATCTGCATCTTGTAGAAAATGAAACTGAGTTTAATGACTATATAGAAAAAGTTGCAGATGAATTCAGGCTGATAAAATCTTTTCATGCTGAAGGAAAGCCTTATACTTTGGGATACAAGGTTGCTGTTCTTCATAGCTGGGGACATCTTAGAAGCTGGACCTTGTCAGGACACTTCCATGAAACTTACATGCATGACCTTATTCATATAAATGAGGCACTTTCCGGTCTTCCTGTCGATGTTAAGTTTATAAACTTCCAGGATGTAATAGACGGAGCGCTTGATGATGTTGATATTCTCATAAATGCAGGACGTGCAGGTGATGCCTGGAGCGGTGGTGACAACTGGGGCGATGACAGAGTGATGTCACTTATATTCAGATGGGCAGGCGAAGGTGGAATATTTATAGGTGTAAATGAGCCGTCTGCACTTTTGGGATATAAGAACTTCCTTAGACTAGCGCCTGTTCTGGGAATAGATATAGACAAGGGAGCTAAAGCCTGTCATGGAAGATGGCAGTTTGATATTGAAACAGTTGACGGACTTATTCCTGATGGAGCCAGCGTAAAGGGTAAAGACTATATATTTATTACTGATGGTAAGGCCAAAGTCCTTGCTAAGGAGAATGAGCTTCCGACTATATCAGTACATGATTTTGGAAAGGGTAAGGGAATATACCTTTCAAGCTTCCAGATATCCAATGAGAATACAAGACTTCTTTTGAACCTTATGCTTTATGCAAAAGGAGATCTTGGCAAAGCATTATATATTACAGATAATGCTGATACAGAATGTGCTTACTATCCAAATGCCAACAGACTTGTCGTAATGAACGAGACTGATAAAGTGCAAAAGACTTCTATTATGACAGAGCAGGGAAAGGTTGATGTAAGCCTTAAGCCTTTCGAAACACAGATAAGTGAACTGAAATGATGTGATAATTTTAAGAGCTAAAAGCCAGCCTGATAGTGGAAATATAAGAAGCATTTTGCTTTTTGTCCACGGGCTGGCTTTAAATATTTTTATCAAGACGAGAGAATAACTCCCTAATTAAGGGGCATGACAAATTTATATATGAAAAGGAAGGGAAGGAATTTTATGGAGAGATATAGCTTTGCATTTAAAGTTAAAGAAGGAACAGTTGGGGATTTTCTAAAAAAATTTGGTGAAAGCTGGAATAGCATACGTACTAATATAAGTGCGAATTGTGCATCAAATTTTAGTCTTTGGAACTGCGACACTTTCTTTTTTGGATATTATGAAAGAGATGAAAAAGAGCCTGCTACAGCTAGTATCCTTGCTCCTGCTATGGGCACTATAGAAGAAATGTCAGAATTTACAAGCGACTTTAATAAGAATATGGATCTTATGTATGAAGACTTTGGAATAGTCAGAAAGGATAAGTCCATGATAAGGCACAGGGTCTTCATGACTCATCTTATAAATGGAGACACAAGGGAATATAAGCGCCGTCATGACGAACTTGCAAATGCACGAACAGAGGTTACTAAGGGACCTGATTCCAATTTTTCCATATGGAACAGCGGAGATTACATCTTTGGCTATGATGAGATAGATACTTCTATGGAACATGAGATGACACAGGAGGAAAAGGAAGATACAATTAGATGGGAAAAGCATATGCTGGATATCATGGAATGGATCACGGATGATGTTGACTGGATAACAGATATGCATCATAGTCATATAAAAAGAATTGCTTATGAAGGATAAAGGATAATATTTATGAAAACAATCTATGCTACAGTTGGTGGAACTCGTCATGGAATGGAGGCTTCTCTTCACATTCACCTGCAGGATCTTAGCAATAATTTTGCCTGGAGAGTAAGACCTATAGTCATTGTGTGTCCGGGAGGCGCCTATGCCTATACATCAGACAGAGAGGCTGATCCTGTTGCTATGCAGTTTCTTGCTATGGGATATAACGCAGCAGTGCTTCGTTATTCATGCGCACCTGCAAGATACCCTGATGCTCTTATACAGCTTGGACGAGCACATCTGTATCTTAGAAGACATGCAGAGGAATTCATGATAGATCCTGATGCTATATATAGTATTGGATTTTCTGCAGGAGGCCACCTTGTGTGCAACTATTGTGAAAGATGGACAGAAGATTTTATAAGGCAGCAGCTTGAATATGATATAGCACATGGTTTTGCCAAAGAAGATCCACATGTTGATGTTGAAGAGCTTCGCCCTAACGGAATGATGCTGGGATATCCTGTTATCACATCAGGAGAATATGCGCACAGGGGTTCATTTGAGAATCTTCTTGGTACAGCAGCTGATCATGAATCAGAAGAAAAGTACAATAAGCTTCTTGATGAGGTATCACTTGAAAAGCATGTGAATAAAAATGTTCCGCCTGCATTTATCTGGGGCACTGCAGAAGATGGAAGTGTTCATCCCATGAATTCGGTTCTTCTTGTAGAAGCTCTTATGAGAGAGAATATACCTGTTGAGTATCATCTGTTTCGTAAGGGAGGGCATGGCCTTTCTCTTGGAGATGAGAGAACAGTATCTGCATTTGGAGATAGTGATCCGGGTAAAGATGAACTTAGTAATCTTAAGTCAGGTAAGGAATATGTTCCTTCAACATCAGCCTGGGTATCTATGGCTAAGACATGGATAAGAGGACTTCATTAAAAAAGTAACGTTAACAGTTTGTCTTAGTGAGAGAAGAACTATGCTTCCTTAAATGGAGGATCATGACAAACTTTCCTGAATAAATATGAGGAGTAGGGTATGGAATTACATAGTCTTGTTACAGATAGTGACATTACCATTTGGTGGGATAAGCCAGGATATAAAGTAAAAGAATATAAAGTCAGCATCAATGGGGAGAGCAGTGTTACAGATAAAACCCATTATACCTGGGATGATCTAAGACCAGATTCTGTATATTATATAGAAGTTAAAGCTTCATGTGATGATGATCTAAAGATGATCAATAATGAATCTGAAAAAGCCGTCTTCTATGCTGCAAGTAATGTAAGAACAGCAAGAACAAAGAACAGGATCGATGTGACCAAGGAGCCTTATAATGCTATAGGCGATGGAAGTACCATGAATACGGCAGTTTTGCAGAAGGCATTCGATGACTGCGGACCTGGCGAACAGATTTTTATTCCAAAGGGTGATTATATGACAGGTGCCCTCAGACTGCATTCTGATATGGAGATCTATATTGATGAGGGTGCTATCCTTCATGGAACAGCAGACTTTAATGACTATCTTCCTATGATAAAGAGCAGATTTGAAGGACATGAAAGCATGTGCTATTCCTCTCTTCTTAATGCAGGTGAGCTTGATCATACAAGTGGCCCTTCATGCAGCAATATCCTTATAAGAGGAAAGGGCGAGATCCGTTCAGGCGGTCAGAAGCTGGGAATGGCTATCATAGAAGATGAGACCAAAAAGCAGAAAGAATATCTGGAATCTCTTGGAGATAAGATCAAAGAATATGAGACAGACCATACCATTCAGGGAAGGGTACGTCCCCGTCTTATAAATCTAAGTAACTGCTCCAAGGTAAGGATCACAGGACTTACACTTTCTGATGGAGCCTGCTGGAATGTACATATGATCTACTGCGATGACATAGTTACAGATCATGTTACTATCAATTCATATGGAGTATGGAACGGTGATGGCTGGGATCCGGATTCATCTACTAACTGTACATTATTTAAAGCTGTATTTAATACAGGTGATGACGGAGTCGCTATTAAGTCCGGCAAAAATCCCGAGGGTAATATCATAAACCGTCCTTCAGAGCATATAAGAGTTTTTGACTGTGTATCGAAGATGGGTCATGGAATCTGTATAGGATCTGAGATGAGCGGCGGAGTATCAGATGTAAGAATATGGGACTGCGATCTTTCTGATTCCTGGTGCGGCCTTGAGATAAAGGGAACCAGGAAAAGAGGTGCATACGTAAGAAATATCCATGTTACTGACTGTAAAGCATCCAGGATACTGATGCATTCAGTCTTGTATAATGATGATGGAGAAAGGGTATCACCTCATCCTCCTGTATTTGAAAATTGTACTTTTGAAAGAGTGTATCTCCAGGGACATTATACGGACCAGCATAATTTTGAAGGTGGTGGTATAAAAGAGGCTCCTGCAATTGAACTTTACGGTTTTGATGAACCCGGATACGAGATCAAAAATATGAAGTTCAAGGACATAGAAATAGAAGACCGTAAAATTCAGTCTATCAGTATGCAACATTGTAAAGGTATCAGTTTTGAAAATATTAGTTTTGTTTAGAGAAGAATCCGACGAAATGACAGATTTATACGATGAAACGTCAAAAAACCATATTTTCAACATCAAATTACTATGTTATAATGTTCACCGTCTGTAGAAAATATGAATTATTTGTGGATTCTATTACAGAACATAAACTATTTAACGTAGCATTTTAGGGAGGTATATTAAATGAAATGCAGTAATTGCGGAGCTGAGTTACAGGAAGGTACACTTTTTTGTAGCGAATGCGGAACAAAGGTAATTCTTCCTGAGAGCCAGGCACCTGCAGCAAACGAATTTGCTCAGAATGGCGAACAGGGCAATATGCAGAACAATTTTGGACAGCCGGCAGGCGGAACATTCCAGAACGCTAATTTCCAGCAGCCTGGAATGGGAGCTCAGAATCAGGGACAGTCTTTTGACAATATCTATGCAGGAGTACCTGATCCGGCAGCACCTGTAAACAATGGAAATGATGGTGCAAAGAAGGGCGGAAAGGGCATCAAGAAGATCCTTATTCCTGTCATAATTCTTCTTGTTCTTGTAGCAGCTGCTGTTGGCGGAATTATGTTCTATCTTAATTCACGTCCTATAGAAGTAGATCTTAAAGAGTATGTAGAAGTTAAGTTCGAGGGTTATGATACTCTTGGTACAGCTACACTTGAGTTTGATGAATCACAGTTCAAAAAAGATTTTGGTGAGAAGCTTAAGTATCATGGCGAAGACAAGGACATGAAAGATACTAGCGCTAAGAAGCTTATCGCTCAGTACCTTGACGAAGCAGTATCACTTGATAAGACTGAAAAGCTTACAAATGGTGATAAGGTTACAGTAAAGTTTAAGTATGATGCAGAAGCTCTTCTTGAGGATCTTAATCTTAAGACTACAACTGATGGTATAACATTTGAAGTTAAGGGCCTTGAAGAAGTTCCTACATTTGATCCTTTTGAAGGACTTGAGATCACATACTATGGTATAGCTCCAGATGCTTATGGTTCTCTTGATGATTCAAATGTTACAAACGAGTACTTTAATAACTATGATTATTATTTTAACTATGATTATGAGCAGCTTGATGATCTTTCAAATGGCGATGTGATCACTGTTACAATTAAATATGATGAAACTAAGTCAGACGAAGAATTCATAGAAGAGTTTGTTACTAATTATGGTGCAATGCCAACACAGCTTTCAAAAGATTTCACAGTAGAAGGCCTTAACCAGTATGTAACAAAGGCTGACCAGATAACTGAAGATGTTCTTGGACAGATTCAGAGCTACCTTGAAGATCAGGAACTTGTTTATACATCTGATAACATTGGTGATGAAAAGACAGAAGATGGTTCAGTAACAATTTCCAATGTTGAGTATTATGGAATGTATGTAGGTGAGCCTAAGGCAGACAGCTACTACGACAGTGTTGATGTCTATGTAACATATAAGATAACACTTAAGTATAAGAGCGAAGAATATTCTTACTACCAGGTTGTAGAAGTTGATGATGTTGTACTTGATGGCGACGGTAACCTTGTTTTAGAGAATATCAGTTATAGCACATACAACTACGATTACTTAAGACATGATTTCAAGGATGGTTCTTACATCTATGGAATCTATGGATATGAGACAACAGCTGATATTGAAGATGCTTTATCTTACTATTCTTCATACTATAACTTCAAGTGGGTTCTTGCTGGAGAGAATGCTTCAGGCTCAGCAGCTACAGAAGCTGATTCTTCAGACGAGGCTGCAGAAGGTGCTTCAGAAGAGGCAGAGGATGCTGAGGCAGAAGAAGCTGAAGAAGCAGAAGAAGCAGAAACTGATGATGCAGCAGAATCTGATTCAGCAGCAGAAGGTGCCAGTGAAGAATAATTATCTGTATTATTTAAGCAGATAAAATCAATTAGCTTGACAATTTATGCCATAAGGTTTTATAGTTAATGCAAATAAATAAAAAGCTATGACGAAGACAGTAGCGAATTGCTGAAAGAATCAGAGAGTTGCCGGGTGGTGCAAGGCAGACCGAGTAAGCATTCTGTGAAGATCACTTCCAAGCTGCGAGGCTGAAGGTATTATCAGTAGGCCAAGCCGGTATCTTACCGTTATTAAGAGCCATATTCAACTGTATTATTATAAATACGGCGCGTATGTGTAAACAGGTGGTATAACGAAGCTTATTATTAGCTCTCGTCCTTTTTACAAGGACGAGAGCTTTATTTATTTGTATGCCTATGACGTACAATTCAAAAAGAAGGAGTAAGAGATGTATAAGAAGGTTGATAACAGCATGAACTTCGTTGATCGCGAAGCTGAGATTGTCGATTTCTGGAAAGAAAATGATATCTTCAATAAGAGCGTATCACAAAAAGATGGCAATGAAATCTACATGTTTTATGATGGACCGCCAACAGCAAATGGTAAGCCACATATCGGACATGTTCTTACACGTGCGATCAAGGATATGATCCCGCGTTACAGAACTATGAAGGGATATCAGGTTCCACGTAAAGCCGGTTGGGATACTCACGGTCTTCCGGTTGAGCTTGAGGTTGAGAAGGAAATAGGTATCGAGGGCAAGGATCAGATTGAAGAATATGGTATCGAGCCTTTCATCAAAAAGTGTAAAGAATCAGTATGGACTTATAAGGGAATGTGGGAGCAGTTCTCCGGTAAGGTTGGCTTCTGGGCTGACATGGATAACCCTTATGTAACATATTATGACGATTATATCGAGTCAGAGTGGTGGGCTCTTAAAGAGATCTGGAACAAGGGTCTTCTTTATAAGGGATTCAAGGTTGTTCCTTATTGCCCTTCATGCGGAACTCCTCTTTCATCTCATGAGGTAGCACAGGGCTATAAGGTTATCAAGGATCGTACAGCTGTTGTACGTTTCAAGGTATCCGGCGAAGATGCATATTTCCTTGCATGGACAACAACACCCTGGACTCTTCCTTCTAACATCGGTCTTTGCGTTAACCCTGACGAAGAGTACGCTAAGGTTAAGTGCGTAGATGGAAATACATACTACATGGCTTCAGCACTTCTTGATAAGGTTATTGGACCTCTTGCCAAGGATGAGAAGGTTAATCCAGAAGGAAAGCCTGCTTATGAAGTTCTTGAAACATATAAGGGTAAGGAACTTGAGTACAAGGAATATGAGCCTTTATACGAGTGTGCTAAGGCTGAGACAGACAAGCAGCACAAGAAAGCCTTCTTTGTATATTGCGACAACTATGTAACTATGGAAGATGGTACTGGTATCGTACATATAGCTCCTGCATTTGGTGAAGACGATGCAAGAGTTGGACGTAAGTATGATGCTCCTTTTGTACAGATGGTAGATCAGAGTGGTCGTCTTAAGCCTGAAACAGGTAAGTTTGCAGGAATGCGTTGCAAGCCTACTGCAAAGGAGATTGAGGCAGGTGCTGTATCAGCAGATCCTGAAGTACTTAAGGATCTTGCTGAAAGAGGAATCCTTTTCTCATCACCAAAGGCAGAGCATGACTATCCACACTGCTGGAGATGCGATACTCCACTTATCTACTATGCACGTGAGTCATGGTTTATCAAAGTTACAGATATCAAGGATGACCTTGTAAGAAATAATAAAGAGATCAACTGGATCCCAGAATCAATTGGTGAAGGAAGATTCGGTAAGTGGCTTGAGAACATTCAGGACTGGGCAGTATCTCGTGACAGATATTGGGGAACACCTCTTAACATCTGGGAATGCCCTGACTGTGGCAAGAAGATCGC
>NZ_JAILQF010000269.1 GCF_024699075.1 Butyrivibrio sp. | reverse complement strand
ACTTGCTAATCCTCACTGGGAATATTCCAGAAACAAGATAGCATGCGAAGAATTCCTTATGAAGAAATATAGAGAAGAGGGATTCCCTGTAACAATAGTTCGTCCAAGTCATACCTATGATGAAAGAAGCATTCCGCTTGGTGTTCATGGCAACAAAGGCTCCTGGCAGGTTATAAAACGTATGATGGAAGGTAAGCCTGTCATCATTCATGGAGATGGAACATCACTTTGGGCTATGACCTTTAATAAGGATTTTGCAGTTGGATATACAGCACTTATGGGTAATCGTCATGCTATAGGCGAAGCTTTCCAGATAACAGGTGATGAGATACTTACCTGGAATCAGATCTATCAGACTATAGCAGATGCTCTTGGAGTAGAGCTTAAAGCATATCATGTATCTTCATATTTCCTTGCTAAGGCAGGAGCTAAGAAAGGATATGACTTTGAAGGCGGACTTATAGGAGATAAGGCAGTATCAGTTGTCTTTGATAACAGTAAGCTCAAAAAGCTTGCACCAACTATGACAACAACAATACCTTTACATGAAGGTATAAGGATAGCGCTTGATTATATTCTTGCACATCCTGATGAATGCCAGAAAGATGATCCGGAATTTGATGCCTGGTGTGATGACGTAATAGGAGTACTTGAAAATGCTCAGAATTCTTTGAAGTAAATATTATCGAAAGTCCTGCAACATTAATTGTGGTTGCAGGATTTTTTTGCCAAAATGATGTCTTATAAGAAGTATATCTTGGTGAGAGAAGACACGCATTTCTTATAGTGTGAGAAACGTCAGCTAATAATTTAAGCTATTAAGTTGACAGGTATGATATTATGTATTAGTTGTCAAAATGCATTTCGTCGTATATTTTTGACGTTTCATCGCATAAGTGTTTATTTTTTGAGATATTGCAATATAATGATGTAGGTGTAAAAACAGGTTTTACATCATGATCATTTAAATTTTTTTATAAAAGGGGTATATAAAATAAAAAATGAAAGCTATCAATAAATTTATGATTATATTTGGCATATTCTGGATGCTTATAAGCGTAGCTGTTTTAGTTCCGCTTCTTATAGCGTTTAATGGTACAGAAGACTTTTTTGGATTGCTTGCTCTTTCGATTCCTTTTTTGGCAATAGGCATTGTTTTTTTGGTGATCGGATTCAGTTCAATAGTTAAGAAGAATAAATATCTTAAAAAAGGAACCTCTTATTATGGCAAGATTGTTGCCTATGAGACAGATGGCACCGTTATGATCAACAATCGTCCACTTGTAATTGTCCAGGTTAGATATTTTGATAGAAATGGTAGAATTAATACTGTATCAGTATCTACAGGTTCTAATACAAAATCAGGATATAATCTTGGAGAGACAGTTCAGATAGCAGAATATAACGGTAAAACAATTCTTATAAGTGACAGATCACAAAATACAAGACTTCAGGGTGAAGAGACTCTTATTATGACATATAATACAGGAGCTGAATCAATTACGCAGATTCGTCCTGAAAGCTATACATGTCCTCATTGCGGAGCTAACCTTATGATCGCAAGAGGTCAGACCGTTAAGTGTCCTTATTGCGACAGCTACGTTACAAATGAAAGAAAATGGGCTTGACATAACATAAATGTAACACCTTGCGAATTTGATTAACTTGGATAGTTAATAAAGGATTTTCATGTCTTAAAAATCTTATAATTCAAGGCTTAATATCTGTCATTTTATATTCTGGGATCCAAACTCGCTTACGCTCAGACAGGTGGATCCCAAACAGAATACAAAATTCCTTCTATTAAGCTCTTGAATTTAATAAAATTTTTAAAGAACACGAAAATCCTTTATTACTGTCCAAGTTAATCAAATCGCAAGGGAAACAGTGTAATGTATGTGCGAAGCTTGGAGCAATTACTCTGTTGTTTGCATGTCACGAAGCTTGTTTGATTCCTGGAATATGTTCAAAAGAACGCCTTTGAAGACTTCGAATTTTTCTACTGCATCTTCTGAAGATCTTTCTCCTTCGTTTGAAAGGGAAGCAACTTCCTGGCTTGTTGCAGACAGGTTTGAGATACTATCATTGATCTCTGTTGTGGAGCTTGCGATAAGCTTCATTCCTTCGCCCATTTCTGCGAACTTATCGAGCATTTCACTTACGTTATCATTTATACTGGTAAAATTTTCTCCGACTTTTTCTATCATCTCATTTTGAGCAGAAACAGAAGTTACAGTATCATCGATACTATCCATCGCTTTCTGAACATCTTCTGTAAGCTCATTTATGATATTTGTTATTTCGTTTGAAGCTGTATTGGTTTCTGCCGCAAGTTCTCTTACATCATTGGCAACGACTGCAAAGCCCTTTCCTGCTTCACCTGCTCTTGCAGCTTCTATACTTGCATTAAGTGCAAGAAGATTGGTCTGCTTAGATATAGACAGGATTGAAGTTACAATATTAGTAACTTCTGCAACCTTGTCTTTGACGGCCATAGTAGCATCAACAGTTACCTGACTTGTTCTGGATACATCTTCAGATTTTGCTTTAAGTTCTTCTATTCCTTTAACACCTTCTGCTACAGCTTCCTGAGCATTTTCAGAAGCCTTGGTCATATCTTTTCTATGCTGCTCTGTTGCATTGGTCTGGTCCTGGATTTCCTGGACCCTCTGAGCCTGAACGGTTATAGCCTGAGCCGTACTTTCCATGCTGGTTGCGATGTCCTTCATTCCATTGTGCTGAGAGCTTATTATATCTGTAAGGTCCTGCATGTTCTGCTGGGATGAGTTGAACAGATCGGTGATAGTATTAGCAATATCAGCCATCTGATTACCAGTTTCAAGGGACTTTTGAGCATTCTTGCTTATGACTTCATTGTTTTCTTCATTGAACTTTGTCAAAAGAGTTACTGTGCTAAGGCATGCGATGAATGCAAGCGATAAGGTTATAAAAGCAGGGAGTTGTTCAGCATCAAAATAGCCATTTGCTATGCGGTTCTTTACAACTGTAATAGAAAAAGAAAGAAGGATGGCAACAATACCTATTTTACAAAGCCTTACATTCAGATATACGATGCTGCATAAAAGAATTGGAAGACCGAAGGCGAAATAGGCAATATCATTGATCGCAATAAGTAGTACGAAGTAGAATAAAGTCGCTCCGCCCATAATAAGGATCGAACCAAGTTTTACACTCTTAAATCTGAAAAAACCTATAGATGTCATGATACCACCAATTATAGCGCTTAGAATGATCACATTACTTCCTGCATCCATGCCATTTTGTATGATATCAAATACAGCAAGTATGATACCGCTGATAATAATAACACTTGTAACAGCATAACTGTTTTTGTTGGCTCTTTCGTACTGCTTAGCATTCATAAGAACATCCGTCCTTTCTGTAAATAATAAATAAATAGCATTAAAAATATCCCAAATATTTTTCGGATGTTTTTATGGCCAACTTTAGCTTTTTTAGCAAGAAACTCCGACTTTCACAAGTCGGAGTAGTTCGCTGATCTAAATAGAAAACCAATTATTATTACATGATATTTTTTTACTCAATTATGTAACCTGATAAAGCTTTAAATGAAAAAGGATCATTAACTATTTTATTAGTAATAAGGTCACTTTTATTGTAAAGAAGTGATCTGACATCATCAGGTACAACAGATATATCTTTATCAGAATTATTAATTACAACAAATACAGCCTGATCATTATATTCTCTTTTAAAAATATAAAGTCCGTCATTATCTGCGTAAATGGTTGTATAATCGCCTTTTTTTATAGGATCACTGTTATTTCGTACGAGAATCCATCTTTTAAGATATGAACTAAACTCGTTGTCTATATTGTTCCAGTCCATAGGAGAGCGATATTCATATTCTGTGACACCTGAAATAAGACATTCATCCCCATAGAATATTGAAGGAATTCCAGGAGCCATTATCAGATAAAAGTATGCCAAAGCCAGCTTTTTAATATTACCTTTACAGTAACTAAGGAATCTTGGAACATCATGAGAATCAAGGAAGTTCATTTGTGCATTAGCTACAGGCCTTGGATAGCGCATTAGGGATTTTTGAATTTGCTGGTCAAACATAATGGCATTAATCTTATTTTGGGCAAAAAAATCTCTGCACAGGTAAGTGAAAGTATAGTTCATGGCACAATGAAACTGATCACCCTTTAGCCATACATCTGCATCTTCCCAAATCTCTGCAATAAGGAGGGCATCAGGTCGCACAGTAAGGACAGAATTTTTAAAGGCTCTCCAAGTGTCATGATCTACTTCATTGGCTACATCAAGGCGCCATCCGTCTATTCCATATTCTTTGATCCAGTACTGCCCAACTTTACATATATAATCCCTGACTTCAGGATTACCGGTATTAAGCTTTGGCATCTCCTTTACGTAAGCAAAGCATTCATAATTTGGAGGATCCTTATATTCAATAGGGAATTTCAGCTTATAGAACCAGTTGATATACTTTGACTTTTCTCCATTTTTAAGAACGTCTTTAAAGGCCAAAAAGTCAGGACCGCAATGATTGAATACTCCGTCCAGAATGATCCTCATACCATTTTGATGGATCTTAGTTACAAGCTCTTTGAAATCTTCGTTACTACCAATACAAGGGTCAATATTAAAATAGTCAATGGTGTCGTATTTGTGATAGGAATTAGCTATAAAAATTGGGTTTAAATATATGAGGTTAACGCCGAGATCTTTGATATGATCAAGATTGTCAATGATACCTCTTAATGTACCTCCAAGCCTGCTGAAACTAGAACCTTTATAAGTAGTGATAGTTAAGGCTTTGCTTTTGTCTATAGTTCTTTGGCCATTAGCAAAGCTATCCGGGAAAATATGGTACATTACACTGTTATAGGCCCATGATGGAATATTAATAATATCTTCTCGTCTAATATATGGAAATTGAAAATATTCAGTCCTGTGGGCATTCATCAGGCTGGTAAAACCCCTTGAATAGTAATATGTAGTAGTATCATTGTCTTCAAGGCCAAAATAGTAGCAGATGCGGGTTAAGTCTGTAGTTATAATAGCCTCGTAATAATCAAAAAGGTCATCCGATGCACATTTGTGCATAGAAACTTTAGTGACCGGGATAGGCTCTTCATAGGCAACGCGGTCACCATAAAAAACTGCTATTGATCTTAAGTCATCTTTAGCTGTTCTTATTCTTAATGTAATTGTATCTTCGCTTATTGCATATGCATATTGCGAGAGTGGAATGTGAAGTACAGCTTCTTTTATCATAAATTGCTCCGTTATTTGTAAGTATTAAAGTATATAAAAATAGAAAATAGCATTAGATAAAGTAGTATCGTAGTGGAGTCCTAACCCTTTACAGCTCCTCCTGTTATTCCTTCAACATAAAAGCGCTGCATGATAAGGAAAAGCAGTGATATCGGTATTGCTACAATTATTCCTCCTGCGCAGAATACAGAGAAGTAATCTCCAACAAGTGTCCTTTGGACCAGATTAAATAGCCCCATGGCTACGGTCCAATCGGAAGGATCCTTGGATCTTATCATTAGTCTTGCCATAACAAAATCCATCCAGGGAGAAAGAAAAGCGTTTATAACTGTGTATACTATGATGGGCTTGGACAGGGGTATAACGATTTTAGTAAATATCGTATATTCTGAAGCGCCTTCAAGCTTTGCAGATTCTCTAAGTGAGATAGGAATAGTATCAAAAAAGCCTTTGCAGATAAGATAGCCAAGACCTGAACCGGCAGAATATATGATTATAAGTCCTAATATACTGTTGGTAAGGCCCAGAAGTTTCATGACAAAATAAATTGCGATCATAGATAATACACCCGGAAACATACCAAGTATTATATAAAGGCTCATAAGCTGTTTTCTTCCGGAGAATCGCATACAGCTAAAGGCATAAGAAACCATAAGTACAAAGGTGGATGATATCAGGCAGGTAAAAAATCCGATTATCAGAGAATTCATAAACCATGCAGGAAAGTTAGCAACAGTGTCAGGCCTTGCAAAAAGCTGGATATAGTTATCAAGTGACCATTTAGTAGGGAAAAAGTGCATGGTATTGATACCTTTATATGAGCTTAAGGAAGTTACAAAAAGCCATATAATTGGTATAAGCCATATAAATGAAAGGAATGCCAGAAATATATGACGTAGTATAAGTCTTATCTTTTTTTGCATTATTGGAATTCCTCCTCTTTATTACCTGCTATCATTCTGGTAAAAGTCAGAAGTGTCAGTCCTGCACTTATGACAAATACGCATATACCGATGACACTTGCCATTTTATAATTAGAATAATCATTGGTCAGTGTGAATAACCATGTGATAAGAAGATCAACCTCTTTAGCATTTGAATTGGCATAGTTCATATTTGTAGTTACATAATCATTGGTCAAAAGATATATAACGTTGAAGTTATTGATGTTGGCAATAAAAGCAGTTACAAGTGAAGGACCTGTAATAAATAGAACATATGGCATCGTGATCTTTCTGAAAATCTGACGCTCAGTTGCACCGTCTATTTTTGCGCTTTCAAGCTGATCTTCCGGTATATTCATGAGTATTCCCGTTGCACTAAGCATTTGAAATGGAATACCTACCCATAGATTGATAATAAGAACCATAACATTGGCCCAGCCAGGTTTTGACAGAAATGGAATGTAACTAAGACCATGGCTTATAAGGCCTATATCCTGCAAAAATCCTACCAGCCCGATCCTGTTACAAATACTATTGATAATGCCGTAGTCACTGAACATCTTGCCAACAAGAAGAAGGGTTACGAACTGAGGAATCGCTATGGTTATGACAAAAAGACTTCTCCAGAGTTTCTTGAATCTGGTTTTCTTATCGTTTATAAATTTGGCCAGAAGTACTCCGCCATAGAAGGTTGAAAAAGTGGCACAAAAGGCCCAGATAAGAGTCCATAAAAGGATTCTGACAAAGGCATAACCAAAAGTTACGGTTGATGTTGATGTAAACAAGGTCTTAAAGTTTTCAAGACCTACCCATGTAAAAAGATAAGTTGGAGGCTGATGATCTCCATCGTAATTAGTGAATGCGATACATATCATGAAAAGTATAGGAATAACATTTACAAGAAGTATACCTATACTTGGAAGTGTCAACAGAGTTATATAGAACTTGTGATTAAAAAGGTTGCTAATATCTTCAAAAAATGAATTTATATGTTTTCCTTCCTGCTTAAGGCATTGCAACTCATAGTTTGCTCTGACATTACTTAAAGAAAGAAGTATATACATAAAGATAATAAAAATGCCAATAACTCCACACAATAAGATCATAAGAGAATTGTCATAATCATTAACCACTTTGGTAAGTGTCGCAGGATCAAAGATTTCTTTTCGCTCAGTGGTTCCAAGAGTTCCCAGTTTGGATATATATTTAAGTGAAAAGCCAAAGGTGAATAAGAAAAACAGCACTTGTATCAGCTGCATGATAATAGCTTTTGCATATTGTTTTCTTGCTGCATATCCAATACCAAAGATAAAAAGCGAAAATTTGGTAAAGATATCTCCTTTGGTAAAAATCTTTATGAAATCCCGAATGTATGAAACGCGTATCTTTGTCATATTGTTTCCTTTTAAATAAAGATTAAATGCATTTGATATTCCAAAACGATATGGTGAAGGTGCATTTTGTTTTAAATAGCGTAGTCCGCCAAAAAGCGGACTACGTATAATGATGCTTAATAAAAGGAGAGGATTGTATATTAAGCAAAAGATTATTGCATAGAAGCTTTACTATGTATTTTTAAGAAAGTATTTCTTGTGATTTGAAATACATTACTGAGTTATACCAGCTACAGCATCATCCAAAAGCTGCTGGATATCAGTATAGTTTCCTTCAACAAGTGACTGGCCAAGTGTTGCTGCAGGTGCCCAGTAGTTATCACCAACTCTCTGAAGATCAGCATATTCTGACTGCTCAGAAAGAGCTGCAAGTGCTGGAGCATTGGCTATTTCCTCAGAAGATGCAGCGACTATATTTGATGGCCCCTCTCCTGTTGCAAGCGCGATCTTTGTCTGACTTTCTTCGCTTGTAAGGAACTCTGCAAGAAGCATAGCCCAGCCGGGATTTTTGGAATAAGCATTTACACCGATAAATTTATATCCTGCAAATGATCCCATCTGAACCTGTTCGCCATCTACAGTAAAGGTAGGAAGCTTGGTTGCAGCATATCCATCACCATAAGCTTCAACGAATGCATTTGTAGCCCATGTACCATTTACATCAGCTATCATCTCTCCGTTTAAGGCAAATGCCTGAGCATCTTCGTTAACGCAGTTTTTCATTGCCGGATTTTTGCAGATATCTGAAATGGACTGTGCTACAGATGCACCCGTATATTTAGTATCTGTGGCATTCCAATTACAGATATTTTTGCCATCGTCGCCTAGTTTCATTTCAAGGCCGGCTCCTGCGAAGAATCCATACATAAACCATGCACCTGAAACTTCCATACCTACAGTTTTGCCCTGTTCGTTAGCTGCGGCAAGAAGGCTGTCCCAACTCTTGACATCATCTTCTGAAAGATAATTTTTGTTATAGAAAAGGAAGTATCCATTTGAAGCTGTCATGGGATATGCATAAAGCTTGCCATCAACAGATGCAGCTTCTACAGTAGCGGCAGCATTTGTTTGTGCCGGGTCGTATGTATAGGTTGCTTCCACACTCTGAAGAGCACCGGCATTAACGAGGTCAAGAAGCTGATCGTCAGGAAATACAAACAAGTCGCCAGCTGATTCTACATCTGCAAGAACATCATCTTTACAGTTGGCTTCTGATTCAGCACCTATGGTGATATTGAATTCAACATCGGGATATTGTGCCTTGAAGTTTTCAACAAGTTCTGCCATTACCTTTTGGTAGCTTTCTGTTTCTGAGCACCACAGCGTGAGGTCAACAGGATCTGTTGTTGCTGCTATAAGATTTGCTATAGCATCCTCAGAGGCCGATGATTCAGACTTTTCAGTAGATGCATTTGCAGATTCTGCTGTTGTCTGATCGTCGATCTGCTTAACTTCCTGGCTTTCATTGCCACAACCGGTCAGCATTGAAGCAGCCATCATTCCACTAAGTAGTACACTGATTAGTTTCTTTTTCATTCCTTTTCCTCCTTGTGAAAATAATTTCTTTATTTTTGATAAAATAATAAATTTTTGCATTACTAAAACTATGCTTTATATCTGCATTATCAACTGATAAATATTGATTATCAAGAGGAAAACGTTTTTTGTATATGATTATATTAGGAAACCGCTATACCAGAATTTTATTTTTGTGCACTTTAATTGATTGTAGTTATGATATGATTAATTACAAAATAATCAGCATTTAATTGGCAATAAATAGGGAGGATATAGGGATGGCTGTTACAATTAAAGATGTAGCCAAACACGCAGGAGTTTCCGTATCAACCGTGTCTAAGGTACTAAATGATTGGAAAACAATTTCCCAGGCTACTAAAGATAAAGTTAATAATGCCATAAAAGAGCTTAATTATACTCCTAATGCAAGAGCAGTGAGTTTTGCTCGTGGAAATACCAGGAATATCATATATCTTACATCACTTGGAAAAGGTGAAGCTTATAGTAATCCTCATATGTTTGATATAATGTGCGGCGTTTTTTCAAGACTTGCAGCAAATGGATATACCATGACGCTTATGGATATTTCAGATGATCTTCATCCACAGGAGACGGTCGCAGGAATTATCGCCAGAAAAAGTGCTGATGGAATTGTTATACATGGATCTGTTATCAATGAAGAAATTGCAGATTTGATAATTGATAACTCTTTTCCTCATATAGTAATAGGACATCCGGACTTCAATAACAGACTGTGCTGGGTAGATACTAATCATCTTCTTGCCGGACAGTATGCTGCAGAATATCTATCAAATCATGATGTATCGCCTGTATCTTTTATAGGCGGGAAGAAGACCGAATTTATTTCTCATGAGAGAGAACGCGGATTCAGGATGATGATGCTTAAATACAGAAAGAAAATATCACCTGAATATGTCGTTCATACTTCGTCAACCTGGGAAGAGGGATATATATCTGCAAAGAAGCTTCTATCAATGAAGGAGGCACCCAAAGCAATTGTCTGTGAGAACAATACACTTGCAGTTGGAGCTGCAAAAGCTATTAATGAATTTAAGTTAAATGTTCCTGATGATATATTTTTTGTAACTTTTGATATATATCCATATACAACTATCATTGATCCAAAGCCTACAGTAATAGATATAAATGTATATGATATGGGACTTCAGGCAGCGGATATGATAATCAGAAAAATAGATAATCCTTCTCTTATGATCCAAAGCTATACCACACTTCCTGAGATTGTAGAAATGCGTCAGCAGTGATTTTATAACGAGCAAAAAGCGAAGCGTTTGCGAGTTTAACAAAAAGGCTCCGTTTCGTAATGAAACGGAGCCTTTACTAAGTTAAACCAAAGATTTTGTAATACTGATAGTAACGGGTTAACTCTTTGCTTTTTATAATTAGATAGCCAAAAAGCCCATTATCTTTAGATTATGGTTAGTTAACATTAGAAATCAACTTCTGTATCGTAGTAGCAGCACTTAAGGAGCTTCTCCATTTCTTCCTGTGAAGGCTGACGAGGATTGGAGCCTGTACATGCATCAAGAATTGCATTGGCAGCAATATCATGAAGTCTTTCAAGGAAGATATTCTCAGGAACAAAGCCTTGCTCTGCATAGTAGCTGTCTGCACCATAATTCTTGATACAGTGAGGAATCTTAAGATCATCATTCATCTTTCTAAGATAATCTATGAGAAGCTTAACCTTCTCTTCATCACTTGATCCGCCAAGGCACATAACATCAGCGATCTTACCATATCTCTTTAGAGCTGTAGGATCTTTTGCGTTAAATGCAATTACCTTAGGAAGGTACATGGCATTAGCTGCGCCGTGGATGATGTGTGATCCCTGATCAGCGAATACGGCACCTGTCTTGTGGGCCATTGAATGTACAATTCCAAGAAGGGCATTAGAGAATGCCATACCTGCAAGACACTGGGCATTGTGCATCTTGTCGCGCTTATCCATGTCTCCATTATAAGAATCTACAAGATCGGCCTGGATCATCTCTATTGCATGAAGAGCAAGAGGATCAGTATAGTCACAGTTAGCAGTAGAAACATAAGCTTCGATAGCATGTGTCATAGCATCCATACCTGTATGAGCTACAAGCTTCTGAGGCATTGTATGAGCAAGCTCAGGATCAACGATAGCTACATCTGGTGTGATCTCGAAGTCTGCTATAGGATATTTGATACCCTTGTTATAGTCTGTGATAATTGAGAATGCAGTTACTTCTGTAGCTGTACCGGAGGTTGATGATATAGCACAGAATTTAGCCTTTGTACGAAGCTTTGGAAGACCGAATACCTTACACATATCTTCAAAGGTTGTATCAGGATACTCGTATTTGATCCACATAGCTTTGGCAGCATCTATAGGAGAACCGCCACCTATAGCAACGATCCAGTCAGGACCGAACTTGGTCATAGCTTCTGCGCCCTTCATTACTGTATCAACTGAAGGATCCGGTTCAATACCTTCGAAAAGCTCAACTTCCATTCCGGCTTCCTTAAGATAGGATACAACCTTATCAAGGAATCCGAACTTCTTCATTGAACCACCGCCAACACACACAATAGCCTTTTTGCCTTCAAAGGTTTTGAGTGCTTCAAGAGCGCCTTTTCCATGATAAACATCTCTTGGTAAAGTAAAACGTGCCATAAAAATCTCCTCCTGCTTTATATAGTATTTTTTGTTATCATTTTAACAATGTAACAATAATATTTTATCATGAAAAGGTAAATTGTTGTGTTAAATTATTGTGAACTTAAGTATAGTTGTATTCTTGAGGAAAAGGATAATTCTGTTGTCATGCAGGTATCAAAAAGATATTTTACAATTTTGATGATGATGTCCGAATATAGAGATGTTTTTTGACGTAAAAGCGGAGATGATTTAAAATTTATAAGAAGACAGGACATAATTTTAAGGCAACCGGTTTTGACATTAAAGGAGAAATATTATGAAGGTAAGAACATATACTAATTCAATACAATTATCATCCAAAACTATAACTAAAATTATCGCAGTATCCATAGCTGCTTTTATCACGGCATTAATGGTTTTTAATGGTTTATCTGTGGTTTCTTATGCCAAGACTTCTGCCAAGGCTGGTGCTGACGCCGTACTTCAGGATCTTCAGACATATGCTGTATCTAAAGAATATCAAAAGGCAGCAGAATATCTTCATGATATATATAATGATGGAAGCATTTTCCAGCTAGGAGTATCATCAGCTTCTCCTGTTATCAAGGATAATGGAGACGGAACAGGCTGCGGATTATATCAGGGCCTTGATACCTTTCCTGATGGCAGAGCTACAATATATTTCTATTATGGCGGCATGGCAGGTGGTATAAGAAGCGGAAACGGAACAGTCATAAACTGGTCATGGGATAGCGAAGGAAGTGCTACAGGATATTATACTTTCGAAGGATCTTTTGCATCAGATCTTCCTAATGGTAGCGGAACATCAACGGAAGTAGTATATGGATTATATACTAATATTATAGCCGGTAATTATACTAATGGTCTTGAAGACGGTGCTATGATCGAATCCCAGATCAAGGAAGTGATGGAAGAGTTTGAATACAGGGATCTTACATATACTTCTATAGGCGGCGTAAGACAGGACAAGGCAAGGGAAGTTGCAGAGCATATATATGAACAGATAACAGCCTATGGAGTACAGGAATCCTGCACAGTAGATAGCATAGAAACAGAGCTTAGAAACTGGGCGGCTCTTCAGGGCGGCTACATATATATGTATGATCCCAATTATACTAATGTATGTAATCACGGATTTGGACTTGATGAAGATGACGGACCTTTCTGCAACTATGAATGGTGCGTATGGACCACGGACGGCTCAGTAAACGGAGTAAAGCATATAGCGGGATAAAAATGTGCGCAGTTTGATTTATTAATATAGGAACGGGCTATAGAGTAAATGATGCAGTTTCTTCTAAATATCTACTTATCGGACTAAAATCCAGGAAAATTAGAAACAAAGAGTTTCCAAATTGTAAAAGAATTTTTAAGAAAGACAGAAGAATTTTCAATTTTTTTTGGAAAGACCCTTTATTATAATTTTTTTATCACAGAGAGGGAGGGTCATCTGCCTGAAAAGGTGATGATCATCAAACAATTATTTCATTTTTTAATGGAGGGTCAATTATGAAGAAACAGTTACTCAAACAGGTACTTAGCCTTGGTATGGCTGCAGCACTTCTTGTTGGTTGCTCAGGTGGTTCAGCAGATACTACAGGTACTGAGACAGAGGGAACAGGTACAGAGACTCAGGCAACAGAAGGTGAGGCTTCATCTGATATCAAGGTTGGCGTTTCAATGCCTACTAAGGATCTTCAGAGATGGAACCAGGATGGTGAGAACATGCAGAAGGAACTTGAGGCTGCTGGCTATACAGTAGACCTTCAGTATGCTTCTAACGATGTTCAGCAGCAGCTTTCACAGGTTGAGACAATGATCAACAACCAGGTTGACGTTCTCGTTATTGCTGCTATCGAAGGTTCATCACTTGGTGAAGCTCTTGATATGGCTAAGACAGCAGGAATTCCGGTTATCGCTTATGACCGTCTTCTTATGAACTCAGATGCAGTATCTTACTATGCTACATTTGATAACTACATGGTTGGAACAGTTCAGGGTCAGTACATTATCGATCAGCTTGATCTTGATAATGCTGAAGGACCATTCAATCTTGAGATCACAGCAGGCGATCCTGGTGATAACAATGCTATGTTCTTCTATAACGGCGCTATGGATCTTCTTAAACCATATATTGAGTCAGGAAAGCTTGTTATCCAGTCTGGCCAGCAGGAATTTGAAGATGTAGCTACAGCAGTATGGGCAACAGAGACAGCTCAGTCAAGAGCAGAGAATATTCTTTCATCTTACTATGCAGATGGAACCAATGTTGATGTATGGCTTTGCTCTAACGACTCTACAGCTCTTGGCGTAGAGAATGCTCTTGCAGCTAACTACAATGGTGAGTATCCTATCGTAACAGGTCAGGACTGTGACGTTGAGAATACAAAGAACATGATAGCTGGTAAGCAGTCAATGTCAGTATTCAAGGATACACGTACACTTGCTTCTCAGGTTGTTAAGATGGTTACTCAGATCGTTAACAACGAAACAGTTGATGTTAATGATACAGAGACATACAACAATGGTGTGATCACAGTTCCTTCATACCTTTGCGAGCCTGTATTTGCAGATGCATCCAACTATAAAGAGCTTCTTATCGATTCCGGATATTACACAGAGGATCAGCTTCAGTAATTAAGTAAAACCTCGGAGTGAACGGTTTCTTATAAATCGTTCACTCCTGTTTTTAGAAAAAGAATTAGTCTGATCTGTTTTGCTTATAGTGCGCTTATCGCACTTAATTGTTGTAAAAAAGGGAGAGAAAAAGTGCTATGACAATATTGGAAATGAAGAACATAACCAAGACCTTCCCTGGAGTCAAGGCGCTTGATAATGTTAATTTCAAGGTTGAAGAGGGCGAAATACATGCTCTTGTAGGCGAGAATGGTGCCGGCAAGTCCACACTTATGAATGTACTTAGTGGAATATATCCATATGGTTCATACGAAGGGGATATCGTTTATAACGGAGAAGTCTGTAAATTCAACACGATCAAGGATTCAGAGAAAAAAGGTATTGTTATTATTCATCAGGAGCTTGCTCTTGTGCCGGAGATGTCTATCGGCGAGAACATGTATCTTGGAAATGAAAAAGGAAAAAAATCAAGAATTAACTGGAATGAAACATATTCCGAAGCAGATAAGTATCTTAAGATGGTAGGACTTTCAGAGTCCTCAAGAACACCTGTTAAAGCTCTTGGTACAGGTAAACAGCAGCTTGTAGAAATTGCAAAGGCTCTTGCCAAGAAGGCAAAACTTCTTATTCTTGACGAGCCTACATCTTCACTTAATGAGACAGATTCTAAGGCGCTTCTTGATCTTATGCTTGAATTCAAAAAGCAGGGTATGACCATGATCATCATATCCCATAAGCTCAATGAAGTTTCTTATGTTGCAGATAATATTACGGTCCTGAGAGATGGAGGAACAGTTGAAACTATAAGTAATAATGGAGATGAACCTATCTCTGAAGATCGTATCATAAAGGGAATGGTTGGACGTGAGATCACAGACCGTTTCCCGAAACGTCCTGATGTTAAGGTTGGAGATATTGAACTTGAAGTTGATAACTGGACAGTATATCATCCGCTTTATCCGGAAAGAAAAGTTGTTGATAATGTATCGCTGTATGCAAGAAAAGGCGAGGTTGTAGGTCTTTATGGTCTCATGGGAGCAGGAAGAACAGAGCTTGCCATGAGTATCTTCGGACATTCATACGGTGTTAATATCTCAGGATCACTTAAGATTGATGGCAAAGAAGTACGTATGAAAAAGAGTACCAGCTATGCCATTAAGCAAAAGATTGCTTATGTTACCGAGGATAGAAAGGGTAACGGACTTGTTCTTTCACAGGCAATCAAAATTAATACAACGCTTTCAAACCTTGATAGTCTGGCCAAACGTAAGGTTATAGATAAGGATAAGGAATATAACGTTGCGGTTGATTATAAGGAAAGACTTAAGACCAAGTGTCCTACGGTAGAACAGAATGTAGGTAATCTTTCAGGCGGTAACCAGCAGAAGGTTCTCCTTGCAAAGTGGCTTTTTGCTGATCCTGATATTCTTATTCTGGATGAGCCTACAAGAGGTATCGATGTTGGTGCCAAGTATGAGATTTACTGCATCATCAACGATATGGTAAGAGAAGGTAAGACTGTCATTATGATTTCTTCAGAGCTTCCTGAAGTACTTGGAATGAGTGACAGAATCTATATTATGAATGAAGCTAAGATCGTCGGAGAGATGAAGGCATCTGAAGCAACACAGGAGAATATAATGGCAGCAATCCTTAAGTCAGGAAAGGAGGCAACAAAATGAAAGAAAATGTGATAGCTTCCTTTTTCCAAAAATATGCAATGATACTGGCACTCATTGCAGTTGTAATATATTTCAATTTTGCAACAGATGGCAAAATTCTATATGCACAGAATGTAAATAACCTTATATCACAGAATGCCTATGTATTCGTTCTTGCAACAGGTATGCTGATGTGTATTCTTACAGGTGGTAATATCGATCTTGCAGTTGGATCGGTAGTCTGCTTTGCAGGCGGTGTTGGAGCACTGATAATGAAGAGCGGAATGAATGTATGGTTTGCAGTGATCGTAATGCTTATCATCGGCCTTATCATCGGCGCTTTTCAGGGCTATTGGATTGCCTGGGTAAGTGTTCCTCCATTCATTGCAACACTTGCAGGAATGTACGCATTCAGAGGACTTGTAAATGTTGTAATGAAAGGTCTTGCTGTTGGTATTAATGATGAAGTATTCCTTAAGGTGTTTGGCGGTGGAGCTGACTGTTATATTCCTGATAAATTAAAGACTATATTGGGAATGGAGAGCATTGAGCTTAATATAACATGTCTTGTGATCGGTGCTATTGTTGCTCTTATTTATCTTGCTACAACTGTTATCGGTGTTATTAAGGAGAGAAAGCTCAACATAGTTTCAGAAAATCCTTTGATAAAGCTTCTTAAGGCAGTTGTTATATGTATAGTTATCATGGTATTTTCATGCGTTCTTGCAAGCTATAAGGGCGTGCCTACAGGACTTATCTGGATAGCAGCAGTAATGCTTATTTACAATTATGTACTAAATAATACAGCTATAGGCCGTTATCTCTATGCTGTAGGTGGTAATGAAAAGGCTACGGCACTTTCAGGTGTTAATACAAAGCTTGTTTATTTCATCGCTTATGCTAATATGGGATTTCTTGCAGGTCTTGCAGGTATCCTTACAGTAGCAAGAGCTGCTTCTGCTCAGCCTACATATGGTCAGGGATACGAGATGGACGCTATTGCAGCATGCTTCATTGGTGGAGCTTCAGCTTATGGCGGAACAGGTAAGATCTCCGGAGTATTCATTGGAGCTGCTCTTCTTGGTGTTATCAACCAGGGCATGAGTATCATGGGTGTAGACTCAAACTATCAGAAAGTTGTAAAAGGTCTGGTACTTCTTCTAGCAGTTATGTTTGATATTCTGTCCAAGAGAGAGAAACAGTGAGGGGGGACGACAAATGAATAAAGTAACTAATTTTTTAAAAGCAAATACAAGACTTCTGATTCTTATTGTCGTATACCTTTTCTTCTGTATTATGACTCATGGAAGTATTTTCCAGTCACAGTATTTTAGTGCACTTATAATACAGAATGCATATGTTTATATTCTTGGATGCGGCATGCTTATATGTATGCTGACAGGTGGTAACATCGATCTATCCTGCGGATCATTTATTTGTTTCCTTGGATCCGTCGGCGGCGTAATGATGGTTGTTCAGAAGTTAAACGTTGGACTTTCCATAATATCAATGCTTTTGATAGGCATAATATATGGATGTGTACTTGGATTCCTTATTGCTTATGTAAATATTCCGCCGTGGATTGCAACACTTGTTGGCTACCTTGCCTTCAGAGGTCTGGGAACATCAATTCTTTCATCAAATAGTACAACAGGTTCGATTGCTCCTATTCCACAGACATACCTTAAGATCTTTTCAGGCAAGCTTTTTGAAACTCCTGGTAAGCAGATGAA
>NZ_JAILQF010000214.1 GCF_024699075.1 Butyrivibrio sp. | reverse complement strand
TGTATGGTAAAAGACTTTTCGTTTTGAAGAAGTGAAAAAGCATCCTGTGTATACTCTATTCTTCCTGCAAGTCTTTCAAGTGCAGTCTTTATTATCACTGCATGATCAAATGCCAGGTTATCTTCTGAAATCGAAAGGCCTTTATTTACAAGTACCAGCTTATCCTCATCCTTATCTATCTCATATATCGCTGCATCCGCTCCTGCTATAGCTTCAAGCTTTTGAATAGGAACAAAAGCCATATAAGATATTGAGATAACCCTCATTCTCGGATCCCTGTCAGTATCTCCAAATGATCCAAACTGGATGATCGGTAGACCGCCAACGCCTGTTTCTTCCTGAAGCTTTCTTGCTGCTGCCTCGTCTATTGATTCATCCATTCCCACGAAGCCTCCGGGAAGTGCCAGATGATCCTTATAAGGATATCCACTCCTTTTTATAAGAAGTATTGAAAGTTTCCTTTCTTCTGACATTGTAAATACTACTATGTCTGTAGTAACTGATGGCTTCTTATATTTACCCGGATTATAATTTTTTAAAAATTCTTCTTCCTCTTTAGATTCCGGTCTATACATTCCCGTCCTCCTTTGTTTTCATATGGTCGCTTTGACTATATATAATATAGTCTATCTGACTATATTATGCAAGAGTTAATTTTATACAAAAAAGCGATAGCATATTGGTATGCTATATAGTCATATTGACCATATAACATGCAGTCTCATCTTCTCTGACTATTTATCATAAAATAAAGCATCCTACCAAAAAGCAGCAGATAATCACACAATTATCTGCTGCTTTAAGCCTGAGATGTTACAATTTACAGGATGTAAATTGTATATAGTATTTATTTAAGCTCCAAAGAATGCTTCGTAATCTTCTTCGCTGCCCATCTGCTCGACTGCAGACTTTATAAAATCTGTAATAGCATCGTCTTCATCAGCATCTTCTACCTGTGTTGTATATACAAAATTAGGTGTATCATTTTCTGCTATGAATATTGCATATCCATCCTCAAGCTGGATAACAAGAGCTGTAAGTTCATCTCCATAAACAAATGGATCTTCATTCATCTGAAGTGGCTCATCAACATCGTGAAATGCCATATAGATGTCATTTACAGCGTCTGCAATATTATCTTCATCAATATCCTCTGAATACATGCCATCAGCAGCTACTCCTATTAATTCGCCATCATCGTTTTTGACATTAACATAAGACATACCATAAGGATCTTTTATAAGTCCTTCTTTAAGACTGTAATCCTCAGGGAATTCAAACTCAACATGGTTAAGTTTAACCTTATTATTATTGACAGTTACCGTTATTTTGCCTGTTTCTGATAATGTTGTTTCAGTAGCCACTCTGCAAGCACAAAGCGAAAGCGACATTGCCATTATTGCTACAATCTTAATTATTTTTCTCATCTTTACCGTCCTCCAAAATAAAATAATAATATATGGGATTTATATTTAACGCCCACAAGTCATGCCGCAAGGCACTTATA
Organism: Butyrivibrio sp.; assembly: GCF_024699075.1. The sequence continues at coordinate 23,477 of NZ_JAILQF010000214.1, read as the reverse complement.
AATACTACCTCATTTAGTACTTCTTGTGTTCGCAATCCGACGAAATGTCTGTTTTATGGGATGAATGGTACATTTTGTAATACATTTATTTATACATTCCGCAAAACATAAAAAAGCCATGACGCTAAATCTCGTGAATATCGAGGTTTTTAAGCGCCATGGCTTTAGTTTTTCAGATAAAAAATCATCCCTCAAATACAGGATGGAAAGCATCCATGCACTTTACTGTACCTTTTCTTGCTTCCTTAGGGCAGCAAAGGGCAAGATATCTGTCTCCTGCTATCTGCTGAACATTCGGTCCAAGATCAGGAAGAAGACATGTTATTGCACGTCCTCCAAAGTTATTGACCATCTCATACAAGATACCATAACGAAATCCAAGTGTTAGAACTTCGCTATCCTTGGTCATATAGTTATAAGCAAGGAGTGAGAATGTTACAAAATATCCTTCATATAATTTAAGAAGCGCCCACTTTATAAGTTCAGGATTAGAATCAAGCATTCTCTCTTCATCATATTTGTGAAAATAGAAATCGCAGATTCTCTCGTGTCTGTAAGATGGCTTTCCATTAGTCCAGCTTGTAACAAAATCACACTGAAGCTCGCAGTATAAATTTCTTGAAGAGTAATCCTTAGCTCTTCTCTTAAGTTCTTCATACGCACGCTCAAGAGCAGCACCTGCACGAGGATTCTTTAAAGCAACCTTGTCCCAGTTATCATTAACATAAGCAATCTTAAGATTGTTATCAAGGATCATTCCCAGATTATAAAGGGCAGGGAATTTATATTTGCCATAAGTGCGAATATATTTGGATGCCATGCGAATGTATGTTCCCGACTCAATTGTCCTTATATTCTGCATAAGAGACACAAGATCAAAGATGCTGCCTGTCATATGAGCAACGCTCTCTTTAGTCTCTGTGCAATTCATCTCCTGAAGGATAAGATTTGCAACATCGCCCTTCTTAACAAAAAAGTCAGCCATTTTATCCGCATCGTTCTTGCGAATTATTTTGAAAGATTCTGTAAGATTCATGGAAATACTCCTCCCTGAAACAATAACTATAATTCCTTTTGTGCTGCATCAAATTTTATTATCTCTTCACTAAAAGACTATTTCAAAAGCTAATCTCATCAGTAAATGCAGACCCCCATCTGCAAGTTCAATGCATCTTTTACAATATAAAGTAAAATGACTTCTTCATGCAACGTCAATTCTGTAGAAATATGGCTGAAATTTTTAGAATAATGTTAGGAAGAATTTTTTAGCAAAAAACGTGGCCCCATTATAAAGGGCCACGCAATCATGATAATAATCACATTATTATTTTATTTGATAATTGCACAAAACAAAGACTTCTATTTTGTTCAAAATCACAAGGATGTCTTTTAACATGTGATCTACTCATCATCTTAAGATAATAGTTTTTCTGGCTACATCGTTATAAAGATAATGTTACAGATTTTAGTAATAACATGTGACAGTAATACCATGTGACAAGTGCAGGATCAGTTCTTAAATGAATGAACAGGAGCAGGGATTCTTCCGCCTCTGTTTACAAATGCGCTGCAGTCAAATGAATTAACAGGCATAATAGGTGCATGTCCAAGAAGACCACCAAATTCTACACTGTCGCCGACTTTTTTGCCAATGCATGGAATCAGTCTGACTGCTGTTGTCTTCTGATTGATCATACCAATAGCCATCTCGTCAGCAATGACACCAGCTATAGTTGTAGCCTTTGTATCACCAGGAATTGCAATCATATCAAGACCTACTGAACATACACAGGTCATAGCTTCAAGCTTTTCAAGTGTAAGAGCTCCTGCTTCTACCGCATCGATCATACCCTGATCTTCACTAACAGGAATGAAAGCACCCGAAAGTCCGCCAACATAAGAAGATGCCATTACACCACCTTTTTTGACCTGATCATTTAAAAGAGCAAGAGCTGCTGTTGTTCCAGGTGCACCGGCATGCTCAAGACCTATCTCGCAAAGGATATCAGCTACTGAATCACCGATAGCAGGTGTTGGAGCAAGTGACAGATCCACGATTCCAAAAGGAACTCCAAGTCTTTTTGAAGCTTCTTTGGCAACAAGCTGTCCAACTCTTGTAACCTTGAATGCAGTCTTTTTGATAGTCTCACAAAGGACTTCAAAATTCTCGCCGCGAACTTTGGAAAGAGCTGTCTTAACAACACCAGGGCCTGATACGCCGACATTGATGATCCTGTCAGCTTCTGTAACGCCGTGGAAAGCGCCTGCCATGAACGGGTTATCATCAGGAGCATTGCAGAATATAACAAGCTTGGCACATCCGTTAACTTCTATATTCTCAGAAGCTTTGGCTGTATCAAGTACCATATCTCCCATGAGACGTACTGCATCCATGTTGATTCCTGTCTTGGTAGAACCCACATTAACGGAAGAACAGATAAGTTCTGTCTGTGAAAGAGCCTGTGGTATGGATCTTATCAAAAGCTCATCAGCCTTGGTCATTCCCTTACTTACAAGTGCAGAATAACCGCCAATGAAGTTAACACCTACTTCATGAGCAACCTTATCAAGAGTCTTTGCAATCTTAACAAAATCTTCCGAAGTCTTGCAGGCTGCGCCGCCTACGATGGCTATAGGTGTTACAGATATTCTCTTATTAACGATCGGTATACCATATTCCTTGGATATCTGCTCTCCTGTTGCAACAAGGTCTTTGGCTGAATTGTAGATCTTGTCATGGATCTTCTCACAGAGCTTGTCAAGATCAGAGTCTATACAATCAAGAAGACTTATGCCCATAGTTATTGTACGGACATCAAGGTTCTCTTTTTCTATCATATCATTGGTTTCAGATACTTCTGTAATATTAATCATGTGCTTCCTCTTTCTTTAAAGGTGTAACTTTGCCTGGTTACAGGATGTAACTGTACATATCCAAAAGTACATGGACGTATTTCTATATACTTCTATGTACTTTAAATCCTATGCATTGAATCGAATATATCTTCACGCTGCATTTTGATCACAACGCCCATCTCATTACCAACTTTGGAAAGCTCTTCTTCAATTCTTCCAAACTCAGCATCACGGCCTGTTACATCTACGATCATCATCATATTGAAATAACCTGAAACGATTGTCTGTGAGATATCAAGGATGTTAACCTTCTCAGAAGCCAGATATGTACATACTCTGGCGATAATGCCCACGGTATCTTTGCCTACTACAGTTATAATTGCTCTTTTCATGACTGCTTCTCCTTTATATTTCAAATAACATGATAAAATGTCAATTGACATCCTATTACAACATTTTTATAAGTCAACAACTCAATCTATAACAGCGCCGTCTATAATAAAAACTCCATCCCTAAATCGTAATAACAACGCTATCACTAAAACGCAATAATAACGCTATATCTAAATCGCAATAACAACGCTATAACTAAATCACAATAACAACGCTATAACTAAATCACAATAACAACGCTATCACTAAAACGCAATAATAACGATATAACTAAATCGCAATAACATTCTTTAAGATCAGATCTCAATTACCTGCGATACTTCGCTTCTCTTTGCTACGTAAAGAGGTATATCAGAACTATGGTAAGGATTATCCCCCATATCTATAGCAAGTCTTACTGTCTCATATGCAAGTTCCGGAAGATTGTTCTTGTCAGAAAGATGACCAAGAACTATTCCTTTCATATGGTCATTTAAAAGCTTGCATAAAAGTTCTCCCGACATATCGTTAGAAAGATGTCCCTGATTACCTGCTATTCTCATCTTAAGCTGATACGGATAAGGTCCTGTCTGGAGCATTCTTACGTCATGATTAGCTTCAAGAAGAAGTGCATCCATATTCTGAAGACAGCTTACTATATAATCATCATAACAGCCAAGGTCTGTTGCAACCGCTGCCTTTCTGCCTTCACATTGTATTCTGAATCCTACAGGTTCTCTGGCATCGTGTGATATTCGCATGGGATTTATTGTTATGTCACCCATAAGAACAGGTTCATCACTTCTTATAACATGAAACTCTTTGTCGTCCATCTCGTGCTTCTTATCAGCTTCTCTTATTCCCTGTATGGTTCCTTTTGTTGCATATACGGGAATATCATATTTTTTCAGGATAAGACGAAGAGCAGCTATGTGATCAGAATGTTCGTGTGTAATAAAGATTCCATTAATATCAGGAAGGTCAATATCAAGGCTGTTAAGACCATCTACTATCCTCTTCCTGCTACATCCTGCATCAATCAGAATATGCGTATTTGCAGAACCAATATAGGTACTGTTCCCACTACTGCCGGATGACAGACTTACAAATCTCATACTACCCCCGCCCTCATTTTAATCTCGTTCCCTTTTACTGGATGTAAATGGTACATGTACTATAGTACAGAATACATCAATTTGCATAATAATTCATCATAAATCTTCACCAAAAAAGAAGCCTTTAAAGGCTTCTTTTTGATGTTCTGTATTTATTTTCTCCAGTATACTTCGATGTTATCGCCTTCACTTATCGGCTGCATGTAGTTTGGAGATCCGCCGTTGAGCATTGTCACAATGCCTCTTCCTTCAGGTTTACTCAAATCAAAGTCAATATAATCAAATACATCAACGAAGATATAATTAGCCTTATTATGAAGTGTTACAGGTGATCCATTGACAAGTACATGAAGGTCATGAGCCAGGATGTTTTTGACAGGTGTTGTCGAATCAACCGCTTCATCCATAGCACTTTGATCAAAGTCCTTATCATCTGCTATAGCTGCTTCGCCGGCATTTTCAAAAGCTTCCTCGTTCTCCTGCTCCATAGCAACAACGTCGGCATCAGGAATATCCCTGTAATAGTCCATAAGAGCATCTTCTCTTGACTTAAACTCAACCTTGAAGTTCTCATAAACAGGTGTATCCAAGTCTCCCTCTTCATTGTTGATCATAATAAGAGTATCAGGAGTGATCTCTATATCAAGGAGCTTGGCGATCTGCTCAGCCGTATCATAATCAAGGATCTTAACCTCATCACCAGGCTTTATCTTGTAATACGAAGTTTGCGGCTGCCCATCAACAGTAGCAAACCTTGATGCCATAACTTCCTTGCCATCAACATTAACTTTAAAAGTCGACTTAAACTCTGCAAGTGAACCAATCTCCATCGTACCGGGATCACCAGCTGTAGATGGCTTAACCTCAATAATATCGTTGGCGCGGATCTTACTATGAATATCTGCAGGCTTACCGTTAAGCATGATAACAGCTGATTCTCCGGGCGAACCTGCAACTATTTTCTCCTCACCATTTAATGTAAACTTTAGAGTCTGACCTCTCTTTGGGAAAAGATCTTCATTAGGAAATGCAGCCTGCATGGCAGCATCCACGATCTGAAGTTTACCATTATCATATATCTTGGTCTGAGCGCCATTAAATGATACAAATACAAAGTTATTGGTATCTTCATAATAGCTCATGCATATACCAAGAGGCGTTACCATAAGTGAGTCTCTGGCAAAGTTACCTGCATTTAGAAACTCAAAGTCCTTCATGACTTCTTCGCCTCTTAGTGCAACTCTTTCTTCAGATATATTCATATTCTTGGCTATAGCCTGTGTATAACCGCTTACACATCCGCCGCCTCCGACTACGAATACAGCACTTACAGGTTTATCACCATTTAAACGTTTTATCTCTTTGGTAACTTCATCAGCCATCTGATCTACTAAAGGCTTTATGGCACCGTCAACTTCATCCTTGGTGATGGTCTTTTCAAGGCCCATGATATCTGTATAGGTAACAGTATCACTACGGGATGCATCAATCTTGATCTGATCAGCAGTATTGAAATCAACAAGACAGTGATGAGCAATCGTCTCAGTAAGATGATCTCCTGCTGTAGGGATCATGCCATAAGCTGTTATAGTTCCGCCGTCCGTAACACATATATCAGATGTTCCTGCTCCTACATCAATAAGAGCAAGATTTAGTAGTCTAAACTTTTCAGGGATTGCAACCATGATAGCAGCTATAGGCTCGAGAGTAAGATTTGCAACTGCAAGATCAGCTCTCTCACAGGCTTTATAAAGACCATCAACAACGTCATCAGGAAGGAAAGTAGCAATAAGCTCTACCTTAACTTTGCCGCCATTGTGACCTTCAAGATTACTGATCTGATAATCATTCAAATAGTAATGAAGAACTGAATAGCCGACCAGATAGAATTTAAGATCTGAATCATTATTTTTCAGAAATTCCTGATAAGCCTGTTCTACAGCCTTGGAATCCAGATTGTAGATATCCTCATCAGTAATAGACCTTGAATCATCAAGGACCTCTTCGTAGGAAGTCTCGACTGTGCGAAGAACACGACCTGCAGCTGCTATACATACATCAGTAAGATGTATATCAGTCTCAGTTTCAAGTTCATTCTTGATAGTCTTAATTGTCGCTCCAACCTTGCCTATGTCATGAATCTGTCCATCGAGCATGGCTCTTGTTTCATGACCTCGGGATTTCTGAGCAATGACAAAAAACTTGCCGTCCTTCATATAACCTACAGTTCCGACAACATTTCTTGTACCAATATCAAGGCCGAATACAACGTTTTGATCTTTCTGTTCCAGACTTGGCATGTTCTGTGCCTCCTGCAATGACATAAAAAATCACAGTATCGTCTCAAATAAATCTATTCAAATAGTAATGGAACTTATAACCCTACACTCTTATATCGGCTGAATATTTTAAATACTTAACTCTTTTTAGATGAAAGATGTTCATCTATCTGTTTAAGAGCAGCTTCAATACTGCTACTGTTATCTACCACAAAGTCGCAGTTTCTTCTAAACTCTTCTTCAGATAATTGTGCTTCAAGGATATTGTCGATCTTCTCGTCAGAATATCCTCTCGCCTCTTTAAGACGCAGTCTTCTTACCTCTTCGCTGGCATAGATGTACCACAGCTCATCTACGATATCTTTATACCCGTTTTCAATAAGAAGAGCTGCTTCTACAAAAAGATAATCTATTTCGTTTTTAGCTCTCTCATTGGCTATGACATCTTTTATATAATCATTAGTTGCAGGATGAAGAATATCATTTACCTTTTGTAACAATTCATCATCTTTAAATATAGCCTGGGCCATTTTCTTTTTATCGATTTCGCCCAAAGAACCATCTGTTTCTATTAAAAGAATTTCTTTTCCTAAAAGCTCTACCAGCTTATCATAAGCAGGCATTCCCTTTTTCTTGACGTCATTAGCCACATTATCGGAAAAGACAACTTTGCAATTATACTTATTCAATACTTCTGTAAGGAGGGCGCTCTTACCTGCGCCAACTCCTCCTGTTACACCTATAAGTTTCATCTGTTCTAACGCTCCGACAGGTCTTTATTGTCTTATAAAGTAAGTATCAAAAGTAGCAAGTTATACCTGATACAAAACTTATGATCACTTAGCGCATGGCAGTAACTGTTACATCATATTTGTCATTTACAAAGGATCCATAATCTATGATCACTTAGCCTCAAACCAGTCATTACCTACACTGCATTCTGCAATAAGCGGCACTTTAAGATCTGCAGCCTTCTGCATTTCTTCTGTGAGAAGGTTCTTTACGATCTCAACTTCATCAGGTGCTGTCTCAATAAGAAGTTCGTCGTGGATCTGAAGGATAAGCTTTGACTTAAGGTTCTCTTTCCTAAGTCTCATAAATACCCTTATCATAGCGATCTTCATAATATCAGCAGCAGTTCCCTGAATAGGCGCGTTCATTGCAACACGCTCGCCGAACGCTCTGCGCATGAAATTGGATTCCTTAAGTTCAGGTATAGGCCTTCTTCTTCCGAATGTTGTGATGCTGTATCCATGCTCCTTGGCAAAAGAAACTGCGCCCTCCTGATAAGCTTTAACACCGGGATAAGTCAGGAAATATCCTTCCATGTATCCCTTAGCCTCTTCTCTTGATATACCAAGATCATTAGCAAGACCAAAAACACTTATTCCGTATACAATACCAAAGTTAACAGCCTTGGCATTTCTTCTCTGGGTATCTGTTACTTCATCAAAAGGTGTATGGAATACCTTTGAAGCTGTTGCTCTGTGAATATCCTTACCTGATCTGTAATCCTCCAAAAGACCTTCATCAGCGCACATATCTGCAAGGATCCTCAGCTCTACCTGGCTGTAATCGGCATCTGCAAATACATATCCATTCTTTGGAACAAATACCTTACGTATAGCACGTCCAAGTTCTGTACGCATAGGAATATTCTGAAGGTTAGGCTCTGAAGATGATATTCTTCCTGTAGCTGTGATCGTCTGATTGAATACAGTATGGATCCTGTCATCTGATTCAATATAGTCTGCAAGGCCGTCAGCATAAGTGCTCTTAAGCTTTGCAAGTGCTCTGTACTCAAGGATGTCTCTGACAAAAGGATGCTCAGGTGCAAGCTTTTCAAGTACATCAGCTGAGGTTGAATAGCCGGTCTTGGTCTTCTTGCCTCCCTCATATCCAAGCTTTTCAAAAAGTATAACCCCAAGCTGCTTGGGAGAATTGATATTGAACTCTTCTCCTGCTTCTTTATAAATATTCTGCTCAAGCTCAGCTATTCTTCCGGTAAGCTTATCACCATACTCTTTTAGAGCATCACGTCTGCAGATAATTCCTTCTTTTTCCATAGCAAAAAGGACATAAGATAGAGGCATTTCGATATCTCTCATAAGATCTGACATCTTGGTCTCTTCAAGCTTCTTCTCTATAATTCCTGCTGCAAGAAGTGCGGTATTGGCAACTTCTCCTGCATACTCTACTATCTGCACAAGTGCATCTTCCGGAAGGATATCAGTTCCTGCTGTCTTCTTGGACTTCTTCTTGGTATCTTCCGGCATAGGAATTCCAAAATCAAGTGTCATCTGCTTTGGAACTTCAATCAGCTCTTTTAACAAGCTCTTACCAAAACGCTCCTTATAGCTCTTCATCATCCTTCCAAGGTACTCTGATGCTATATCTTCAGGAGCATAATCGTCCTTTAAAGGATTTATAAGATAAGCGCCTATAAGTATATCAAAATTGCCTTTTTCCTTCTTATGGTCAATTTCATAAGGAGTATAAAGGTGGTATGTATTCTTGATATCAAAGGTTGCAAGTCTGCAGTCTTTGGACAGCTCTTCCAAAACCCTGCCTGCATATTCCTTTGTGAATTTCTCTGTCTGTCTGAGAAAATATGCTTTGCCTTCTTCAAATGATATTCCAAGTCCCAAAAAGTCATCATCATCTTTGGAATCTTCAATTACGCTATAGCCTATGAATCTGTCATCATGACCTGCGGCATAATCGCTGGCAGCCTTAACTATCTCCACAACCTTGTCAAAAGATGTTACGGATTCAGCTTCAACTTTCTGAGGAACACTTTTTGAGATACTTTCTATATCAGACTCTTTGCCTGCAGCAGAAGATACGCCTTCTTTTGTACCAGCTTCCGAAGCTCCGCCAGCATTAGCAGATTCGTCTTCAAGACTTGAAAATGCATTATTAACAACTTCTTCAGAGAACTTTGACAAAAGTCTCTTAAAGCCAAGTCTCTTATACTCTTTGTATGCATTTTCATTCAAATAGTTAACACGCTTTGCACTATCCCATGGAAGTTCAAAGTCAGCATCAGTCTTTATAAGAGCAAGTGTATAGGAAAGGTCACAGCTTTCTTTATTAGCCTTGAGTGACTCTCTTATGGCATTCTTGGTTATCTCTTCTACATGCTCATAGATTCCTGCAATTGAGCCATAAGTCTGCATAAGCTCCTTGGCAGTCTTAGGTCCAACCTTTGGAACACCAGGAATATTATCAGAGGAATCTCCCATAAGAGCCTTAAGCTCTACAAACTTTTCAGGTGTTACGCCCCATTCATCTATAACTTCCTGAGTATGATAACGCTCCACAGTTGTCTGACCGCCCTTGGTCTTAGGATTAGCTATGAGAATATTGTCACTGGCTATCTGCAAAAGGTCACGATCACCTGAAACAAGAGTTACTATCATGCCCTGAGCTTCTGCTCTCTTTGCAAGTGTTCCTAAGATATCGTCAGCTTCAAGGCCCGGCTCTTCATAGCGCCTTACGCCCATAGAATCAAGTACCTCTTTAAGAAGCGGCACCTGCTCATGAAGCTCTGCCGGCATAGGTTTACGTGTTCCTTTATACTCTTTGAATATATTATGTCTGAAGGTAGGTGCACTTGTATCAAATGCTACAACTACATAATCAGGATTTTCTTCATCAAGAAGTTTGAAAAAAATATTTAAAAATCCAATTACCGCATTAGTATGAAGCCCTTCGGAATTGGTAAGATCAGGCATGCCATAAAATGCCCTGTTAAGAATACTGTGTCCATCGACAAGTAAAAGCTTTTGTGTCATAGTTGTCCTCTTTCTATAGATATATTCCCAGGAACGAGCCTGGGAATATCGATAATTTCAGATCATCATGATCTGTCATGAACTTTGTGAATCTGCTCTGTCGTAAGTATTGTACCATAAAAATCCTTGGTACTGCATCCGGCACGTCCTCCTCCGGCACAAGCGCACGCACAAGCACAGGCACATCCGCCACCGCCGCCGTGACCACGGCCACTGGATGTGTAATAAGTATGAACTGTATTATCCAGCTTGCTATACTCTATATGGTGCTCCTTGCGGTACTTGCGCATATAGTCGCCAAAAGAGTTCTCCGTAGCGAACGTATCCATCTTACCTTTATTGTAAGCATCAACTGACCAGAAAAATGCCTTGATGTAGAAGATCAGATATCCAATAAAAGGCCATCCAAAGATAAGAGCAAAGAAGGCGATAAAGCCTACCGCTAGCATTACATCTTCTGTCTTATCTTCCTTAAGCTCTTCTGAATAGGTATCATCTGTTTCAAAAGCTTTGTCCGGAAGGTCGATGGTTGTTTTGAACTTCTCTCTTGCAGAAAGGGAGCTGTAAAAAGATACAATGCCATCATCTTCTTTGATCTGGCCATCCATGCATCTTGGTTCGATATCTCCATCAATTTCGGATACATCCCATCTTACTTCGACATACTCAACATCGATCTCATCAAACCATCCGGGTGTAAAATCGTAACGCCTTATAGATCCTGTCTCGTGATATAACTGATGTGCGTGTATGGAAAAAGAGAAATCTATGATCTGACCTTCCTCGTAGGAATCATCAAAATCGATTCGTACAAAATCTCCGGAATCGCTTATATACTTGATCTTATCTATGTTGTCAGATAAAGCCTTGATATCTTCTGTGAATTTATTTGGTATACCTATCTTAACCCAGGATACCTTATCATCATCAGAATCAAGCACAAGCCAGCGAATATCATAAGTAAGGTATACAGATCCATCGGTCATGTCAGGCCTTACATAGATCACATAATAAAGAATTTCATCAAGGTTATCTGTATCGTAGCCGGATATATCGAAATAATCTCCGTCTTTGTAATCAGAATAGTCGTAATATAAACTGCTATTATCCTGGACCTCAGATTCTTCGGAAGTTTCGCTTCTAGTGACCTCTACAACTTCGCTACTAACAGACTCATTATTCTCAGTTTCATTATCCTGAGTATCATCATCAAAAATAATGATCAGCAAAAAAACCAAAATAAAAATTCCAAAATAAAACGCAGCTATCCACTTTAATACGCTTAGTATTCCATTTAATGTGCCCTTGTTGCGCCTTCTTTTTGCTCTACGTTTACTCATTTTCTCCCTGCTTCTCCTGTAAAATCACTACTATTTGCCTCGCTTAAAGGACATTTCTGGAGCATCTTGGCTGATTCGCCGCGGATAGATCTGCACTTTTTGCTATTCCAGATCTTGTCCCAGGAATCTTCAAGTATATTTCCTAGTGGCTCTTCAGAAAGAGAGCTCTGGCAGGGAACAACTTTACCGCTTGGTGTTACAGCCATATTGCTGAGGCATGCTCCGCAGGATGGAACGTTCAGACCCATTTCGCGAAGTTTTTCTTCAGAAACCTGTCCTGGTGATGTAAACTGGATCTCCATCTCATTTTCTGCGCAGTAGGTAGTCGCTTTTTTCAAAAGATCTGTAAGTTCAGATTCGGATAGCTGATCTGCCTGCTGGGCACTGCGAACAGCATTGCCGGACGGTATCATGCCAGAGCATGTAACATAGATAACTCCAAGGCTGTGAAGGAATTCAAGTGTCTTTTCATAATCAGCGTTGAGCGAGCAAAGCGGAGTATTGATGCTAACAGAAAGGCCTGCTGCGATAGCATTTCTGATGCCTTCAACTGTTTTATCAAAAGCTCCTGCGCCTGTAAGATTCTCGTGAACTTCTTTATCATGAGAATAAAAAGTGATCTGAACTGAGTCAAGATCAGCCTTACGAAGGCCTTCACACAGCTCTTTTGTCAGATTTATACCATTTGTATTAAGCCTTGTTACGAACCATCTTGCATGAGTTATTAGCTCGCACAGGTCATCTCTCATAGTTGGCTCGCCGCCTGTAAAGGTCAGCTGCGGGATGCGGGCATCGTAGCAGGCATCAATTACATCTATCCAGTCCTGCGTAGAAAGCTCTTCTTCTGATGATGCGGCCTGGCCTGCAGCATAGCAGTATGCGCACTTCTGGTTGCAGTTCCATCTGCCATCCTTAGTCATGGCGCTTACCATAAGGTCCATTCTATGCGGCGCTGTCATGTTTGGCGCATACTCTCCGATTGAGAGAAGTGGGATATTCTCTTTGGTATATCCTGTAAGTGCCACATCCTCAAGCATTCCAACAAGGCGATCAAGATCTTCTGCGATCATGTCTTTAGGCACTCTTGGGTAAACCTTTTGAACACATTTGTAGGTATCTTCAAGAAGCTCTTTTAACTGATCGTCACTCATAACACCTTCGCCGAAGGCATTAACATGACGGATGAATTCTGTGAGAAGAATTGCCTGAGACTCTCCAAGTGGAAGGAGGTACTGGCCATTGAGAACGCAGATGGATGGCGCGTTCTTGACAAGAAAGAATTTGGGAGGAACAAGGTGTATACGCACAGCTCCCGGTCCGTTTGGATTAAGGGTTGTATGCGCAACTTCGTTCCAATATTTTAATTCATAACGTTTTTCTAACAGCATAGGTTAAGTCGTCCTTTTTTAATTTGCTTTATCTTTTAGTTCAAACGTGCAATATACAATTTTGTCTTGCTATTCTTATTTTTGTTTCGTGCTTTTATATACTTTATGAATCTGCTCAGTATTTAGTATTGTACCATAGAAATCTTTGGTGCTGCATCCGGCGCGTCCGCCTCCTGCACAGGCGCAGGCACATGCACAGGCACAGCCGCCTCCACCATAACTTCTTCCGTGTCCGGAACCACTGCCTTTTATATCCTCATAAAACTTATGGGCTTCTCTTTTTATCTCTTCATATTCAATTTCGTGTTCCTTGCGAAATCTGCGCATGTAACCTGCTATTGATGATTCGTCCTGGCACAGATATGTTTTACCTTTCTGATATGAATCAACTGACCAGATAATAGCTTTAGCATAAAATACAAGATACGCGATCAAGGGGCATCCAAAACAAAAAGCTAAAAATCCAAAAGCATGCACAAACCAGAACATATATCCTGAAAGATCTTCCGAAATCTCTTTTTCGTAAAGATCATCATTATCAAATGCGCTATCCGGCATCTTTATGATAGTCTCAAACTTGCGGCCTGCATTCAACGAACCGTAAAAAGATATGCTATTTTCAGTTGTCATAAGCTTGCCATAAGGACATTGAGGAATGATATCTCCCTCGATTTCGGAAATATCCCATATAACCTCAATGTTATCAATATCAATATCATGGAACCATCCCGGAGTGAAAGAATAGAGTCTGTTTGAACCATCCTCTTTATATAATCTGTGGGCATGGATTGAAAAAGAGAAATCAACAGCCTGACCTTCCTTGTAGGAATTCCGAAAATCAATACGTACATAATCTCCTGAATCATCCAAATAGCCTATCTTGGATATATTATTGCTAAGAGCCTTTATGTCTTCTGTGTATTTATTTGGTATACCTATCTTGACCCATGTAAGTTTTTCTTTATCAGAGTCAAGTACAAGCCAGCTGATATCATATGTTATATAAAGTGAACCATCAGACTTATCAGGCTTTACATAGATATCATAATCAAGTATTTCATCAAGATGATAATTGTTAGATTTGGATGTATCAACTATTTCTATAGGGTCTGAAGAAGGCGATTTACAGATATTACGAAATCCATTACCAAAAAGAACTACTATACCCGATCCAATGAGCATGAATAAAAAATAATATATTCCAACTACAAATATTTTACTTGCGATTTTATTTATTGGAGAATGTTCCCAGATTACTTTTTTACTCTCAGCCATCGAATTTTGAATTAATTCATCATAGTATTTTTTTCTTCTCTCCTCGCGCAGTTTTCTCTCCCTGCGTTTAACCCTCTTATTTCTAGCCATTTTTTATTCCCCAATTTCTTAAATAAACTTCTTCACATTGGTGACAGACACGCAATTTTACTTCTCGAAAACTGCGATTTCCGGAATAAGTGCAGCGTCATATGTTCCGCCAAAATCAGAGCAAAACCATGGCTCTTCATCTTCATTGGCGAACCATATTTCTCCGTAAAACTCGTTATAATCTCCGTCGTATTCATCACCAATATAGAAAAAGCCTTCTTTTTGTCCATCACCATCAAAGTCATCAACAAAAGAAATGTTTTTTTCTTTTCTTTGAAGTTCTGACTTAGAAAGGATTGCTTTTAAAGCCGCCTCTTCGTCAAAAACTTCTTCTGACGTCTCATCATCCGCTTCTTCAGATGAAGTTTCCAGGCTACTATCGCTTATATCTTCGGCTGATACTTCTATGTTTGATTCTTCAACTGATTCTTCAGCATTTGATTCTTCTATGCCTGATTCATCTATGTTTGATTTATCAAGACTAATATCAGCACAACCAGTTAAAAGAACTGCGGCTGAAGAAGCACATATTATAAACTTTTTGTATAGATTATATTTCATATTTTCTTCCTTTCCTGTTCATTTGACTAATTGCCGTATAAGTGGATTTTACTAGCATTATTTGCAATTAACAATCATATCTGATGAAACGTAATTTTATTACGACAAAAAAACAAATGCCTACCGCCACGGTTACAAAACATGGCGATAGGTATCTTTATGTTTTATCACTATTTACTCAAAATCTTTGATCTTGGAAGCATCAAGTCCGAACTCTTCCGGAAGGAACCTTGGACATACATTATCTTTAGTTGCGATAACAGATGCTGCAAGTCTTGTTCCTATCTCACAGGCTTCTTCGAAAGTCTTGCCATATGTAAGACCAATTGCAACTCCTGCAAAGAAGGAATCTCCGGCACCTGTTGTATCTGTTACTACAACCTGCTTGGACTTAACATATCCTGACTCGCCTTCGCAAGTAGCATATACTGAACCTTTCTCTCCAAGTGTTATGACCATCCTCGGAATCTGTGATGCTTTCAGCTTACATACAAGTATCTCTCTAAGCTGATCAGGCTCCATATCATCATAAACATCTGAGAAGAAAATTCCTGCTTCCTGCTGATTGCAGACAAAGCATGCACAGTTTTTAAGAAGATCTCTTCTCTCTACCGCTATAGTCATATTTGAAACTACAGCATATACCTTTTTGTCATACTTTGATGCAAGAGCGAATACTTTCTTAAGTATATCTTTTTCCATATCAAATTCAATAATGATACTGTCAGCTTCCTTGAATATCTCATCACCCTGCTCCTCAAGGATTCTTCCTATCTCGCTAAGATCAGGACGCTTTGAGATGGATGCGACAACATCACCTGAATTATCAAATACCGCAAGCCAGGAACCAAGTCCGTCTTTGACTTTTCTGATATATTTGGTATTAACTTTATGATTTCTAAGCTTATCAACTACATCATTGCCAATACCTGTATCATCCACAAGTCCGACAAATGTGGGCCTTAGCTCGACATTGGCTATATCCTCTGCAATATTACGGCTTACACCGCCATGTACCTGAATTACATTACCAACATTTCTTCCTCCGGCAATGTACTGCATGGAAGGATAACCCTTAATATCAACAAAAACTGCACCAATTACAACTATACCCATTACTACTTTGATTCCTTTCAATATGGTTCAATGTCTGTTAAAGGCCTCAAGTTAAGTACTTCAAAAAATGATCAACTATAAAGCCTCATTAGAAAAGCAGACGAAACGTTAACACAAAAAGAACGATAAATTCAGCTACTACAACGGCCCTAAGTACCCAGGAAAATCTTTCGAGTCTGTAAAGCCTGTTCAAACGAGCATGCGCCTTCGAAAGCTTTTTGTCAAGTTCTCCCGACAGATTGAACTCATCACCTTCGCTAAGGCTCTGAAGACCTCTGTTGACAAGAAATTGAATAGTCAGCTCTTCTTTACAAGCAGGGCAATTGTCGATATGCTCCAAAAACTCTGCCAGTTCAAGGTTATCAATTGAATCATCGAAAAAAGAGGGTATGCACCGCTCAGCTTCCTTATGTGTCATATATGCCTTTCTATGAACCCTTAATGGGCGAGATCAAATGAACAGCGTTCAATCAATCTCTTGATGTCAGCCTAGCTTCTGTTCTCCATGGCAACAAGATTCTCTGCACCATGCATCTTACGAAGCTTAGGTTTTTCTATTTTGCCTGTGGCATTACGTGGTATCTCTTCAAAGAAAATTGTCTTGGGTCTCTTATATCGTGGAAGTCCCATACAATATTCTTCGATTTCTGCTTCTGTACATATCATACCATCTTTTACTTCAATTATGGCAGCTGTTTTTTCACCGAGTCTTGTATCTGGTATTCCAATAACAGCTACATCCTTGACTTTATCGTATGTTCTGATGAAATTCTCTATCTGAACAGGATAAATATTCTCTCCGCCGCTTACTATAACATCCTTCTTACGGTCTACAAGGAAATAGAAGCCGTCCTCATCCTGCATGGCCATATCACCTGTATAAAGCCATCCATCTTTGAGGATCTTGTCTGTCTCTTCCGGATTGTTATAATAGCATGTCATAACGCCAGGTCCTTTAACGCACAGCTCTCCGACATCACCATTTTCAACTTCATTATCATCTTCATCAACTATCTTGCACTCCCAGCGGTATCCGGGAACTCCGATAGCACCGACCTTATCAACATTCTCAACTCCAAGATGTACACATCCGGGGCCTGTTGATTCAGAAAGGCCGTAGTTAGTATCATACTGGTGATCAGGAAAATATTCAAGCCATCTTTTTATAAGTGATGGTGGAACCGGCTGAGCTCCTATATGCATAAGCCTCCACTGATCAAGTGTATAATCAGACAATTTAAGTCTTCCGCTGTCAAGAGCATCAAGAATATCCTGAGCCCACGGAACAAGAAGCCATACTATAGTACACTTCTCGGAAGATACTGCAGATAATATAACTTCAGGTGTTGCACCCTTTAAGAGCACAGCCTTACTTCCTGCAAAGAGACTTCCCATCCAGTGGAACTTAGCTCCTGTATGATACAAAGGCGGTATGCACAAAAATACATCATCACGTCCTGTACCATGGTGTCTTGCTTCCATCTCTGCAGCCTGAGAAAGGCTCTGATGCTTATGAAGGATAGCTTTTGGGAATCCCGTTGTTCCTGAAGAAAAATAAATTGCGCCATAATCATCATCCGTAATAGGAAGGTGCGGAGACTTACTTGAGCAATCAGCCACGAGCTCTCGATAGCTTTCTGCAAAGCTTGGGCAATTGTCTCCAACATAAAGAAGAAGACGCCCCTTTGAAAGGCGCTCAGCATAGCTTTCAATACGTCCTATAAATTCAGGACCAAATACTATAATGTCAACTTCTGCCAGTTCCGCACAATACACAATTTCTTCAGCATCATATCTGAAATTGAAAGGCACTGCGATAGCACCTGCTTTAAGTACCCCAAAATAAACAGGAAGCCATTCAAGGCAGTTGTACATTATTATAGCGACTTTATCATTTTTCTTGATACCTCTGCTTATGAGAAGATTAGCAAATCTGTTAGCCTTTTCATCAAAGACCTTCCATGTGATCTCTCTTCTGTAAGGTTCAAATCTGGTTGGCTCTATAAGATCGTATTCCTTCCAAGATATGCGTCTTGTGTCAGCCATCTCCGGATTGAGCTCTACTAGCGCTACTTCATCCGGATATAATTTTGCATTTCTTTCAAGTAACTCTGTTACGGGCATAGCCTGTGGTCCCCCTTTAACCTTTTATTGATGATGTGTCAAAAGAGTCTGTTTCCACCATAAGATAATCTCTCTTTTTCACTTTAACGCATCAACGTATAATATTAAAGTTATCATAATTACAACATATCGTCAAGGTTGTGACTTCCGATTCTTTCGTATTTTGAAATGGTAATAAAAAATGCAGGTGGCTTTCCACCTGCACTTTTTATTTTATCAGTCTTTTCCGGTAACCTTGGTTTTAAGGATCTTAAATCCGCGCTTTATAGCATAAGGTCCAACCATCTTGAGCTTGTCTTCAGATCTTACCATGGTACTTGCCTCAGGAATATCCCTTGTTATGTGGATTGCGTCGAATTCACACTTAGTAGTACAAAGTCCGCATCCTATGCAGCGATTAACATCTACTGTTGTAGCACCGCATCCAAGACATCTTCCGGCCTCAACCTTAACCTGCTCAGGCGTGAAGGTAAGGCGCAGATCTTCAAATGTATCCTTGGCTATTCCGGCTTTCTTTCCTGGAATCTGACGCTTTGCATTATCGAACTGTTCAACATGAATATCATCCTTATCAAGCTCTATGAATTCTCGTCTGTCTCTTGCAAGATCAAGTCTGTTACCAGGATGAACGAAACGGTTGATGGATACAGCGCCTTCGCGGCCTCCTGCTATAGCATCAATTGCAAACTTAGGTCCTGTGTATACATCACCGCCAGCGAATATATCAGGTTCATCAGTCTGAAGAGTCAGAGGATCAGCTATAATGCCGCCGTTTGGTCTGAGTTTGACCTTAGTTCCTTCAAGGAGCTTGCCCCACTGTATGGACTGGCCGATTGAAAGAAGGACATTCTCACAGGCAATCTCTATGGTTTCATTCTCATCATACTGAGGATTAAATCTTCCGTCAGCATCCTTGACCTTTGTACATTTCTTGAAAATGATCCCTACGACTTTACCATTTTCAACTTTGATCTCTTTAGGCCCCCAGCCGTTTCTGACTTCAATGCCTTCTTCTTTTGCTTCTGCAACTTCGTCATCTGCAGCCGGCATCTCATGCTCGCCTTCAAGACACAGCATGGTAACCTTGGAAGCACCTGCTCTTACAGCTGTACGAGCAACGTCGATAGCAACATTACCACCACCAACTACTACAGTTTCGCCATGAATCTTAATGGTGTTATCAAGGTTTATTTTCCTTAAGAAATCTACACCGGTCATTACTCCGTCTGCATCTTCTCCAGGAACTCCTGCAAGTCTTCCGCCCTGACATCCTACTGCGATAAAAAATGCTTTGAAGCCCTGCTTTCTTAATAAGTCGATCGTTACATCTTCTCCTACATTTACACCTGTCTTAAACTCAACGCCCATCTTGCGTATTACGTCAATTTCAGCATCAATGATATCTTTTTCCAGACGATATGAAGGGATTCCATTCATGAGCATTCCGCCTGGACGCTTCTCTTTTTCAAAAACAGTAACAAGATATCCGTCGCGGCGAAGGAAGTATGCGCAGGCAAGACCTGCAGGGCCTCCACCAATGACTGCGACCTTAAACTCATCGCCCCACATGCCGCCATCATGCTTTTCACATAAAGGAACATACCTGTCCTCTTTGTTAAGATCAAGCGAAGCTATGTACTTCTTGATCTCATCAATTGCAAGTGGCTTATCAATAGTTCCTCTTGTGCAGGCATCTTCACATCTTCTGTTACAGATAGCACCACAGATCATAGGGAAAGGATTGTCCTGTTTGATAAGCTTAAGTGCATCATCAAATCTTCCCTCGGAAGCCATCTTGATATAACCCTGAACAGAAAGGTGAACAGGGCAGGCTGTCTTACAAGGCGCTGTACCTGTATCATAACAGTTTATCTTGGCATCATCTCTGTAGTTATAATTCCACTTATCAACGCCCCACTTCTTGTTGTCAGGAAGCTCTGTCTTTGGATATGTTACGCTGCTGCCATCCTTCCTGCAAAGCTTCTGTCCAAGCTTTGCTGCTCCAACAGGACAGACTTCAACGCACTTACCGCAGGCAACGCACTTATCCTTATCAACATGTGCTCTATAAGCAGAAGCTGACAAGTTAGGAGTATTGTAAAGCTGTGATGTTCTAAGAGCATTACATACGCCTGGAGCGCAGTTACATATAGCAACTATCTTGCCTTCTCCATCTATGTTTGTGATCTGATGAACGTATCCATGTCTTTCTGCACGCTCTAAGATCTCATAAACCTCTTCTTTGGATACATAATGACCTATTCCGCGATCATCCATGTATTCAGCCATATCGCCCATTCCGATACAGTATTCTCCGCGGATCTCTCCACTTCCTTCACCTCTCATGGTCTGCTGCTTACGGCATGAGCATTCTGATATTCCGAATTTGTCATACATATCGATCCATCTGGAAAGATGTTCAACAGGTACAGACTTGCTTTCTGCACTTATAGCCTTCTCTACAGGAATGACATGCATACCTATTCCTGCTCCTCCCGGAGGAACCATCTGTGTAATTCCACCAAGCGGAAGCTGAGTCATAAGGTTAAAGAAGGTAGCCATCTCAGGATAAGCATCTGTAACTGCATCCTGCATCATCATAAATTCTGCTGATCCAGGTACAAATATAGGAAGCTCATACTGAAGGTGCTTATCAGGAGTCTTGGCCCTGTTCTGCTCGATGATGCCAAGCCACCTCAAATGCTCTACCATCTTCTGAGTGTCCTCCCGGGACATATTATTCATCTGTGCAAGTTCAGGCACACTGTACGGTACACGGGTTTTCTTGAAATTCAGAAGGAATCTTACTTCTTCCTTTTTAAGAACATGATCCAGCATCCAATACTCCGGATCACGATTATTGAGTTTGCCGGTAAGCTTTTTAACATAACGATCTGTGATCAGAGTCGCAAGCTTAAGTACCAGCTGTTCTTTCTCCGGATCCTCTGCAACATAATCAGGATCCTGCCAGAAATCCCTTTCATTGATCATAGGGTCTCCGGGCTTCCATTCTGCCATACTTTTTCCCATAGTTTCTTCTCCCTAAGAATACATTGATCAGTTATTATTGATTGCCATAAATAATAACGTAATAGATTAAGATAAGATGTATAAATGTCTTATGTGTAAAGACACTTAAACACCTTACTCTTATACCTCTATTCTACTATATTCCGTTCAAAAATCCTATTAGAAACTAGGAAAATTCTGCATTGCAAAGCCCTATACCACGCCTATGCCTTTAGAAAACTCAAGTTGTATGGATGTTTTTTCGTTGATGACATTGCATTTTTCAGTCTGCAAAAAGATGTTTTAGTATATCTTTTATGTACAGTTTGTAAGATGTTTTAGTATGTCCTGTACGCGCAGTCATAAGATAGTATTTTAGTATATTCTGTATGCTCAGCCATAAGATAGTATTTTAGTATATTCTGTATGCGCAGCCATAAGATAGTATTTTAGTATATTCTGTATGCGCAGTCAGTAAGATGATCATTTACCATACCGATAGACTGCATAAAGGAATAAGTGATGACAGGACCTACAAATGATATTCCAAGCTTCTTAAGATCTTTACTCATTTTTCTGGATATTTCCGTCTCAGTGGGTATATCACTTGCCTTTTCCCATCGCCCGATTATCTGCTTTCCTTCTGTATATGACCAAATAAATGAATCCAGACTACCATGATCTTTAATGATCTTTTTTACTGCTATAGCATTATTTCTGACACTGAATATCTTATTCTTGTTTCTGATAAGCCCGGTATCATCCATAAGGCTGTTTAGATACTCATCTGTTAATGAAGCACACTTATCAATATCAAAGTTGAAGTATACCTTTTGATACTCTTTTCTTTTATTGATAATAGTCCTCCAGGAAAGCCCAACGCTCTGCCCCTCTAAGCAGAGCATCTCAAAAATATATCTGTCATCATGTGAGATATGACACCACTCATGATCATGATACTCTATAAGAAGAGGATCATTTGCAGCCCATAATCTGCAATCACTTTCTTTAGTCATAATTATTCCTTTCGTTGTCGCAAGGTGAACTACTCTTTAGCAAGAGCCGTCACTCCATTTGACAATAATAATTCACTAAAAAATTATCCTACGATGTTCCCCCATGTCCCAAATCATTTTCCAGTTCCTCTACACTGTGCGTATGTCCATGTTTTCCTTCATTGATCACATGAACGTGATCATGTGAGTGAACAATAGTATGTGTATGTGTAGTGCCGTCATGTGTATGTATTATCAGATGTGTGTGTGCATGTTTATGGCTATGTATCAATGTATCCCTAACAATAAGGACAGTTCCTGCGATCATTATTATCAGCGCAATAATAAACATCAGCGTGAATCTTTCTTTCAAGAATACACTTGACAGTGCCACTCCGATAAACGGGGCGATTGCATAATAAGCACTAGTCTTTGCTGCCCCCAGAGTTTTCTGTGCCCTGATATATGTAAATATGCTAAGCCCGTATGCAACAAATCCAAGCATCATTATTAATGCAATATATGAAAATCCGGGGATGCTCTCTCCAAGCACCATAGCAACTATGAACGATCCTGTTCCTGACCCGATTCCCTTTATGGTCACTATCTCATAAGTGCTTTTTCCGGATATCTTTCTTGTACAGTTATTTTCAAGTCCCCAACAGACAGTCGCACCAATGACAAATATCGAACCCAATGAAAAAGAAAAGCTCCCTTCTCCCGAAATTGAAAGTACTATACTTGCCACTGTAATAAGAGATATGGATCCCCACATTCTTGCGGATACTCTCTCCCGGAAAAGCCCATATGCGATCAACGTTGTTGCAACGATCTCAAAATTTCCAAGAAGTGATGCATTAGCTGCTGTCCCTAACTTCACACCTATCATCAGCAAAATCGGCGCTATAATATCTAAAACAACCATTGCCAGAGTATATGGTATATCCAGTTTCCCAAGCCTTTCTTCCCGGGATTCTTTTTTGGTATGAAAAATATACATAATACCGACACCAAATCCAGCTCCAAGGTATAGAAATGCCGCCATGAATGTCGGTGACACATTGTTAAGCAGCACTTTTGAACATGGTATGTTTATGGCATAAAACAATGCAGCAAGTACTGCATATATAATTGCATTCAGTTTCTTATAGTCCAAATCC
>NZ_JAILQF010000209.1 GCF_024699075.1 Butyrivibrio sp. | reverse complement strand
TGCGCCAAATCTTCTGCCAGGTCTGTGTTGCCACATTGCCACCTACTGTTTTAATCTTTGAGAGCCACTCTGACCACAAGATATAGTTAAAGGAGTTATCGTAAATTATATACAATAACTCCTTTTGAGGTTGGTCTTAGCTTTCTATTTCATCAACTAACTTTTTTAACTTTTTAGATTCATATAGTTTTCTCAGATTAGTCTCTGAACTTGGTATCTCATAGGCATTGTGAACAATTCTATTCATTATGGAATCTGCTTGAGTTCCGCCACCCATACGTTCATGCCATTCATCGATAGGAAATTGCCCAACAAAGATAGTAGGGTTTACACCGCTTCTTTGCTCCAAAAGTTCATAAAGCATCTTGGCATCCTTCTCAGGAAGCTTATAATTAAGCCACTCATCAATGATTAGCAGATGATAGTTACCAATTCTTTTCCTGTATTTCGTTAATTCTCTAAAGAAGATATTAGAAATCAAAAAATTATATCTGAACTAGATACGATCATTAAGGAGATAGATTACAAGTCTGAAAAAGCAATCGAGGCATATAAACAGATTATGGATGCTGATTTTAGCGAACTAGCTAGATTACGCTTAACAGTTGTTGAGATTGGAACGTATACTTGGAGAAAAAAAGCATATTTAAAAGAAAAAATAAAGGATGGTGAAATATATCCGAATTTGTATTATACGCCAAAGGACTATATTAGTAGATTCTTCATTTCGTTAAAGGGAGAACAAAAGATATATATAAAAGTATTATCAGCATTTCAGGAATGTAATCATATGAGATGTAATACGGCAAATTTAACAAATCATATTTATGATATTATTCATAGAATTCAGATATTCATTTCAACTAATTATGAGTATGCAAATTTTTATGAAAAAAAAGAAATAGTTGCTTTGTTATCATTTTTACAACAATCTTTTATTTAGTAACGTGAACAATCGGTGTAAGACCAAACAAAAAAACAGACTTCATATATCCTAAATCTGTCCTTTTGTTTGGGCTTCAGACCGATTTTCATCAGAGTGAACTAAGTCGCGTCTGGGGGGCTGTGGAATTTCAATCTGCCACCATCTATACAAATCTTATCATTGTTTCCGGCTAAAAGACATCAGTCATTCTCAAATACAGTCTTTATTCCACGCAAAATAAGCCTTCGTGTAAAGGCTTGTCTATCGATATGAGATTCATTTATTCAACAAAGCATATATCTGCCGTCCAAGCGAAAAGTGATGAGAGGTTCACCACATTTGGAACATTTGCAAATGTCATGGTTGTAAAGAATCTTGATTTTTTCAGCAGTTGTCTTACCTCTGAGCCTGGAAAGATACTGCTCGCATCCAAGAAGATTCCTGCATAGAGTCATTTTCTGTGCTTTGCATCTGCAGGCAAGTAACCCATAGTAGCGTATTCTTACAAATCCTTTAGGAAGTATGTGCAGAAGAAAGCGAGACACAAACTTTTCTCCTGAAATAGTCATAGGCCTGTACTTGCCATCTACACGGTAGTCCTTTGCCGCGAAGGTTACATTCTCAGAATCTATACTTAGAATTCGACTGTTGCTTATAGCAATTCTGTGAGTATATTTACCCAGGTATTTAAAGACTTCCTGTGCTCCTTTGAATGTTCGCTTGGAATAAACAACCCAATCCATGGCGTAGAGCTTATCAAGTAGACTTTTGAACTCATAGGTATTCCTTAGCTTTTCAGCTCCACCGGTATAAGATAGCTTCTTGGACTCATAAAGGTATTTAAGTTCTTCTAGATAGTATCTTTTGAAGACAGCTGACATAACCTTAACTGGCAAGAAGAATTTATTTCCTTTGTCCTTCCAATGATTCTTGGCATCAAGTCCACCACCCAGAACTATCGTATGAATATGCGGATGATAATTAAGCTTGGATCCCCATGTGTGAAGAATACAGATGTAGCCTATCTTTGCGCCAAAATGTTTGGTATCTTTGGAAAGCTCGGACAGAGTCTTATTAGTTGCATGGTAGAGTGCATCATAAAGAAGCTTCTGATTTGAGTAGATCAAAGGATACAAAAGCCCCGGCACAGTAAATACAGTATGGAAGTACGGCGCATCCAATACGTCTTCACGCCTTAAGTCTATCCACTCATCAACTTCCATTGCCTGGCACATGGGGCAGTGCCTGTTCTTACAGGAGTTGTAATGTATAAACTTTGAATGACAGGATTCACACTCACTTACATGCGCACCCATTTCTGCAGTGCGGCAGGATCTTATACACTGGATTGCTCTGAA
>NZ_JAILQF010000206.1 GCF_024699075.1 Butyrivibrio sp. | reverse complement strand
TTCAATTTTTAACAACTATCAGTACATTGCATTTAGTGTATTGATAGTTGTAATAATGTTTGAAATATTCATCATACCTTGGGGAAATGTATATAAGCGATTGGCATTAGCCATTTTTATTTTTTATTCGTATGTAGTTTATTCAATGACTGTAATTATGAGAATTGGTAATAGTGAAAATCGGCGTATTAATATTATTCCATTGAGATCATTATTGAGTTTTAGAGAAAATGGAGATACAAGACTTATTTGGTTGGGATTGTTAAATATATTAATGTTTTTACCTTTGGGTTTTATTGGAAGATTGTTCATATGTAAAAAAACTCAAAAAAGATATACTTTCATTCTGTTTTTGGGTTTATTATTACTTTCGGTATCAATAGAAACATCACAATTTTATTTAAATGCAGGAGTTTTTGAAACAGATGATATTATATTTAATTCTTTAGGCGGATTTATTGGCATATTGGCTTTTGATATTGGTTTTTATGTTTTTAGAAAAAATAATAATTAAATATCTAGCGCTTTAATACGAGGGGGTTAAAAGAAATTGAAGAATAAAAATATTGAATTTATTAAAGTATAAGTAATAAGTGGAATTATTAAAGAGAGACCAACCAACTATGAAAACTTATTTAGTAACAGGCGGAGCCGGCTTCATCGGCTCAAATTATATTCACTATATGTTCAAAAAGTATGGTGATACAATCCGCATTATCAATGTAGATGCACTTACATATGCAGGAAACCTTGAGAATTTGAGCGACCTTGAATCTAACGATAACTATACATTCGTTAAGGCTAACATCTGCGACAGAGAGGCTATTACTAAGCTCTTCGAAGAAAATGATATAGATCGTGTTGTACACTTTGCAGCTGAAAGTCACGTTGACCGTTCAATCGTAAATCCTGAGATCTTTGTAGAAACAAATGTTCTTGGAACAGCTACAATGCTTAATGCAGCAAAGAAGGCTTGGGAGCTTCCTGATGGATCATTTAAGGAAGGCAAGAAATTCCTTCACGTTTCCACAGATGAAGTTTATGGATCACTTCCTGAAGATGGCGGATATTTCTATGAGACAACACCTTATGCTCCTCATAGCCCATATTCAGCATCTAAGGCTAGTTCTGATATGCTTGTAAAAGCTTATATGGATACATATCACTTCCCTGCTAATATCACAAACTGCTCTAATAACTACGGACCTTATCAGTTCCCTGAAAAGCTCATTCCGCTTATCATCCACAATGCTCTTGAAGGTAAGAAGCTTCCAGTTTATGGTGATGGTAAAAACGTTCGTGACTGGCTTTATGTTGAAGATCATGCTAAGGCTATCGATATGGTTCAGGAACAGGGACGTCTCTTTGAGACATACAATATCGGTGGACACAATGAAAAGCAGAACATCGAGATCGTTAAGACTATCATCGATATCTTAAAAGAAGAGCTTGCTGAGGATGATCCAAGAAAGGCACATCTTACATACGATCTTATTACATATGTAGAAGACAGAAAGGGACATGATAGAAGATATGCTATCGCTCCTGATAAGATCAAGGCTGAGATTGGCTGGGAACCTGAGACAATGTTCAAAGAAGGTATCCGCAAGACAATCAAGTGGTATTTCGAGCACCAGGAATGGATGGAGCACATCACTTCAGGTGACTATGAGAAATATTATGATGGCATGTACAGCAAGAAGCTTGCTGACTGATCATCATAAATAGAGAGGGACCAAAATGAAAGGTATTATTCTTGCCGGAGGATCCGGCACACGTCTTTATCCTTTAACTAAGGCAGTATCCAAGCAGATCATGCCGGTATATGATAAGCCGATGATCTATTATCCTTTATCAACTCTTATGCTTGCTGGTATAAGAGACATACTTATTATCTCTACACCAAGAGATCTTCCTGCATTCAAGGAACTCTTTGGTGATGGATCACAGCTTGGACTTAACATGCAATATGCAGTTCAGGAACATCCAAGAGGACTTGCTGATGCGTTTATAATCGGAGCTGATTTTATCGGCAATGATTCAGCTGCACTTGTTCTTGGAGATAACATATTCTACGGACAGAGCTTTTCAAAGGTATTAAGAAATGTATTTGAAAGACATAATACACCAGGATCAGGAGCAACAATCTTCGGTTATTATGTAAGAGATCCAAG
The DNA here is from genome assembly GCF_024699075.1 of Butyrivibrio sp. Next base: position 7,010 of record NZ_JAILQF010000206.1, on the reverse strand, counting down.
AGAGTACGGCGTTGTAGAATTTGATCAGGATGGAAAGGCTATATCAATCGAAGAAAAGCCTGAAAATCCAAAGTCCAATTATGCAGTACCTGGACTTTACTTCTACGATAATGATGTAGTAGAAATTGCTAAAAACGTAAAGCCAAGTGCAAGAGGCGAAATTGAGATAACAAGTATCAATAATGAGTATCTTAGCCGCGGCAATCTCTATGTAGAAACTCTTGGAAGAGGATTTGCATGGCTTGATACAGGTAATCACGATGCTCTTTTAGATGCAGCTGACTTTGTAGCTACATTCCAGAAGAGACAGGGCCTTTATATTTCATGTATAGAAGAAATAGCATATAAGAGAGGCTTTATAGACAAGGAGCAGCTTTTAAAGCTTGCTGAGCCACTTATGAAAACCAATTATGGTAAATATCTCATTGAGGTAGCGAATGGACTCTAAGGTCATGAAGTTGGCAATAGGGGTCTTTGCAGCACTGATCGCGCTTATACTTGTAATTGTATATGCGTCCAATGCTGACAAGATCAATAGTTTTCTGAAAGGTTCCGCTTCAGATTCCAGTAGTGAATCTGTGGCAGAACTTTCTGCGGCTCAAAGCGGGCAGATAGGAAACAATTTGCAAGGATTTATGGCACAAAAGGACTTTTTTGATGATCCTGAATATCTGGCAAGTATCTATGAAGCGGATGTTACGGCGCTTACCATGGAGATAAAGCCAGGAGAGGGTCAGATACAGGTTAGTATCAAGAACGGACGCGGAGGTCTTGAGACCGGCGAGAAGTTTGCGATAACAGTTACTAATATGGATGTGGAAGATGACGAGAATGTCTATATAGACGAGGACAGAAATGGTCAGATTCTCATAGAGGACCTCGAAATAGGTACTTACGAGGTAAGACTTAACCGTAAAGAAGGCTATCACGTACCTGCAAACGCGGCAGTAGTAAGAGTTACTAAAGATAGCGTGAATATTATAGAGATTAACGGAACAAGAGCAGGTACATCTGCAGAGTCAAGTTCTGTATCAGGTGATATATCATCAGTTGGAGGATCATCATTAGATGGTCCGGCGTCAGATAATGCTGCGCAGACACCCTTAAATCCTGACGGAACTTCAGGAAGCCTCACTAATGATTCCGGAGTTGACTCTTCTGCTTCTTCAATGAAAGCGGGAACGCTTTCTAATTGAATTTATGATAAGATCACAGAACTATACTGTACTTATCTAAACCAAAATAGATTTGTAATTTCTCTTACATTGTAAGATGAAATATTAAATATTAAATATTTTAGAACTAAGGGGAACATTTAAATGGGACAGATTAAAGTAGAAAATTGCGGAGATATAGAAGGTCTTAAGATTATCACACCTACAGTTCATGGTGATAACAGAGGCTACTTCATGGAGACTTACAATAAGCGTGAGTTTTTTGAAGCAGGAATAGACGTTGAATTTGTACAGGATAATCAGTCTGCAAGTAAGAAAGGTGTTCTTAGAGGACTTCATTTTCAGAAGAATTTTCCACAGGATAAGCTTGTAAGAGTTATAAAGGGAGAAGTTTTTGATGTTGCAGTAGATCTTCGTGAAGGATCAAAGACTTTTGGAAAGTGGTTTGGAGTTGTTCTTTCAGAAGAGAATAAAAAGCAGTTCTTTATTCCTAAAAACTTCGCACACGGATTTCTGGTTCTTTCTGATTATGCAGAGTTTTGTTACAAATGTTCAGATTTCTGGCATCCAAATGATGAGGGCGGCCTTTTATGGAATGACCCTGAAATAGGCATTGAATGGCCATTATGGGAGAATGCTGAACTTATTTTCTCAGAGAAAGATCCTAAGTGGGGCGGAATTGCTCAGTATAAAAAAGAGAGAAATCTTTAAAAATAAGGTTATATGAGGACTTTAGTTTGAACAATAAAGAAAAGACAACGATGGGACAGCGCCGTCTGCCGGGAATAGGTAACCTTCCTAAATGGGCAGGAATATCCATATTCCTTGCGTTTGCCATCGTTTTGGCACTTATAATTGTACTTCATTATAATCCCGGAGCTGATCAGGAAACTGAGAGGCTGAAGAAAATCTGCGCCTGTACGCTTATAGCGCTCAGCTGCGCGGTTTTTTCGGTTTATTATGACAGGGTTATGGTTGTACCGCTTGAATTATGGGACAACAGGCAGCTCATATGGCAGATGGCTGTCAATGATTTCAAAAAAAGGTATGCCGGATCATATCTTGGAGCGGTATGGGCATTTACACAGCCCGTTGTAACAGTACTTATGTACTGGTTTGTATTTGAAAAAATATTTGGGATGAAGTCTGAAATAGCCGGACGTGGTCTTGATGTGCCATATGTTATATTCCTTATGGCAGGTCTTATTCCGTGGTTTTATTTTACAGAAGGCTTATCAAATGGAACTACATCTCTTCTTGAATATACATATCTTGTCAAAAAGGTAGTATTCAAGATCAGTATTCTTCCACTTATAAAGATAATAGCAGCTACATTCACACATCTGTTCTTCTGCCTTTTGCTTGTAATTGCAGGCTGGATAGCGGGATTTTCACCAAATGTATATACCTTGCAGATCTTTTATTATATGTTCTGTGAGTTTATGCTTATGCTTGCCATTTCATTTGCTACAAGTGCCATACAGGTCTTTTTCCGTGACCTTATGCAGATAATAAATATAGGACTTCAGCTTGGTCAGTGGGCTACGCCTATCTTGTGGAATCTTGATGCGGTTGTTCCTGACTGGCGTATGCAGTGGATCATAAAGCTTAATCCCATGACATATATTGTTAATGGATACAGAAGCTGCATTTATGAACAGAGATGGTTCTTTGAACATTTCTATTCTTCAACCTATTTTTGGATTGTAGTAGTAGGACTGTTCTGTATAGGTTCGCTTGTATTTAAACGCTCAAAAATCCACTTTGCGGATGTATTGTAAAGAAAAAATATACCTATCCGCTATTAGTAATACTTGAATGGAGATTAGTATGTCAGAACAAAGAGAGGTCGCGATAGAGGTCAAGAATATCACAAAGCTCTATAAGCTTTATGATAAAAACTCCGACCGGCTCAAAGAAGCGCTTGGACTTACCAAACAGAAGAAGTATCATGAAAAGCTTGCGCTAAACAACATAGATCTTACAGTACACAGGGGTGAAACTGTCGGAATCATTGGAACAAATGGATCCGGTAAGTCCACTCTTCTTAAGATTATTACAGGTGTTCTTACGCCCACAGAAGGAAGCGTTAATGTTAATGGTCGTATTTCTGCTCTTCTTGAGCTGGGAGCCGGCTTTAACATGGAATATAACGGAATAGATAATATTTATTTGAACGGCATGATGATAGGCTTTTCAAGAGAAGAGATAAAGAGCCGTATGAATGCCATTCTTGACTTTGCTGATATTGGAGAGTACGTATACCAGCCTGTTAAGACCTATTCAAGCGGTATGTTTGTAAGACTTGCCTTTGCGCTTAACATAAATATCGATCCTGAAATTCTCATCGTTGATGAAGCTCTTTCTGTTGGAGATGTATTCTTCCAGGCTAAGTGCTATCACAAGTTTGAAGAGTTCAAGAAGCAGGGTAAGACTATACTTTTTGTATCACATGATCTTTCAAGTATCAGTAAGTACTGTGACAGAGCAGTTCTTATAAATCAGGGAGTAAAGCTTGGAGAAGGCTCTCCTAAGGAAATGATCGACATCTACAAGCAGGTTCTTGTAGGACAGTATGTTGCTCCTCCAAAGGAAAATGAAGAAGTTGCATTAAATCTTTTGGAAGATGAGGAGATCAGAAAGCGTGCCGGAGAAGATGCTGATGAGGCAGATTCCAAGGTCGGCACACCTATGGAAAAAAGAAGCGATCTTAGCAAAAATAAGGAAAGATCAAAGCAGCCTCAAAATGATCTTGTCGGCAAAAATCCCAATGTTTTAGAGTATGGTGATGGAGCTGCCAAAATCACAGACTATTACATAACAGACGATAAGGGTAACAGAGTATCTTCTGTCCAAAAGGGAGACGAATGCTCTATTCATATGTCTGTAGAGTTTGAAAGAGATTGCCCGGCACCTATTTTTGCTTTTACACTTAAGAATATTCTCGGAATAGAAATAACCGGTACCAATACAATGTTTGAGAAAGCCTTTCTGTCACCTGTGAAAAAAGGGGACCGAAAGAATATCACATTCACTCAGAAGATAGATCTTCAGGGTGGAGAGTACCTGATTTCTTTTGGTGTAACAGGATATGAGCAGGAAGACTTTACGGTATATCACAGACTATATGATGCACTTAATCTTACCGTGATATCAGACAAGAATACTGTCGGATATTATGACATGAATTCTGTGGTAAGTGTTGAGTGATAATATGTTATCAGGTTATATGGATGACATATTACTTCTTAGAGGTTGCCGGAATCTTTAGGACAGGGACAATAACAATCGGGAGGAATGGGTATGGCGACAGACGTAAAAATCGGTAACGTAACACTTAACTATGATCATTATAAAGGCATGGACCTGTACTGCGATGGACAGGTTGAAGATGAGCTCCTTGATATAGTTAAGAATAACGAACCATCACAATTCCAGGAAATCATTGAAAAGAAATGCAGCTGGCCTGTTCTTTATCATCTTTCAGAGCAGCGTAGCAATATTATAGAGTGGATCCCAATGACAGGATCTGAGAAGGTTCTTGAAGTGGGATCAGGATGCGGTGCCATTACAGGTAAGCTTTCTGAAAAGGCGGGAACTGTAACAAGTGTTGACCTTTCTAAGAAAAGAAGTGAGATCAATGCGTACAGAAATAAGACCTGCAGTAATGTTACTATCCACGTAGGTAATTTTAAGGATATAGAACCCGATCTTCCAAATGACTTTGATTATATTTTCCTTATAGGTGTATTTGAATATGGTCAGGGATATATTGGCGGAGAATATCCTTATGATAACTTTTTGAAGATGCTCAAAAAACATCTTCATGCAGGCGGCAGAATAGTAATTGCTATAGAAAACCGCATGGGTCTTAAATATCTTGCAGGATGTAGGGAAGATCACCTTGGAACCTATTTTTCCGGAATAGAAGGTTATAATTCAGACAGCGTTGCCAAGACATTTACAAGAAACGGACTGATTCAGATCTTCAAAAGATGTGGAATCAATAATTACCACTTCTATTATCCTTATCCTGATTATAAATTCATGACCATGATGCACTCGGATTACTATTTACCGGGTCTTGGAGAACTTAATGATAACGTGCGTAATTTTGATAATTCACGCATGATCCTTTTTAATGAAAAATATGCTTTTGATGGTCTTGTCAAAGACGGAATGTATCAGGATTTTGCTAACTCTTTTGAAGTTATAATAGGTAATGAATTCCCAACTGTTTTTTCAAAATATTCAAATGACAGGGCTTCTGAATTTAAGATAAGAACAGATATATGTGTGGACAGAGCTGGAAGAAGAGTTATTACAAAAACTCCTTTAAAGGCTGAAGCAATTGATCATATAAATAGTATAAGAGATGCCTATGAAGCTTTGAAAGAACGCTACAGAGGCGGAGATCTTGAGATCAATGACTGCCAGATAGATGAGAAGACCAAAGTTGCCTCATTTTCTTTTGTTAACGGAGAAACACTTTCTTCGCTTATGGATAGGTGTCTTGCAGGTGATGACCTTGAGGGCTTTGAAAATCTTTTCAAGGAATATCTTCGAAGGATCTCCTATAACGAGAATATGGAAGTTGCTGATTATGACCTTATATTCAATAACATTCTTGTCAACGGACCAATATGGACTGTTATTGATTATGAATGGACCTATGGTAAGCAGATACCCACAAAGGAGATAGCATATAGGGCACTGTACTGCTATCTTGAAGAGGATGAAAAGCGCAGAAAGATAGATATAAACAGATTCAATAAAGAGCTTGGACTTACTGATGAGGAAGCTAAAGGCCTTCTTGAAGAAGAGGCCGGATTCCAGAAATATGTGACAGGAAATCGTATGTCCATGGTAGAAATCTGGAAGAAGATTGGAAAGAAGGCTACTGTACCTCAGGAGCTTCTTCCTCCACCGGAAGTACCGGCCTTTAATCCTGAAGCTATAAAGCTTTATTATGACTATGGCGAGGGATTTTCTGAAGAAAATTCAGAAGAACCTGATATTGAATATGATAAGAACGGAAAAGCAGTAATCGAGCTTGAACTTGATGATAATATCGTAAAGTTAAGGCTTGATCCTGTATCTCATCCCTGCATAGTATCACTTACAAGCGTTAAGTGGAATGATGAGAAGATCCGTGATGATAATAATGCACTTCAGATTCATCCAAATGGTGCATGGCTTTCTGATGAAAGCATTGTATTTGATTCAGACGATCCATGGATAGAATTTGATTTCAGTTCCGAGAATCTTAAAAAGAGAGCTGTAAATCGAATGAATATAAGACTCGAAATGTCTTCAATTCACAAGAAACAGGCTCAGGACCTGGTTTCATATCAGTATGCCGGAGCTGACGAAGATGAGAATGAAGGACTTCGACTTGGAAAACTGAAAGGTTTATTCAAAAATGGGCTTAAAAAAGGCAGTACGGGAGTACCTGACCGCAAACGCAAGGCATAAGCACGAACAAAATGTTCGTCAAATGACCTTTCATTATGATGATTATATTGGAAGTGTCGAGGACAAAAAGCCTTGTATTAGCGGTGATAACAAAATAACAACTGTATTTTATAACGAAATAAAAGCATCTGCTTCAGGCACAAAATCTTCATTTGTCAAAATGATAGAAAAGGCTGATGAAGATGAAATATTCATTTTCTGCAGAAGAGAAGGAAAGCTTTTTAAATATGCCAAGGAGCATATTATATGTGCTTTTAAAGAAAATGCAGATATAAGCCTTCTTTATGCTGACGAAGATGAATTTGATGATAAGGGACTTCCAAGTAACCCTTATTTTAAGCCTGACTGGTCACCTGATTC
>NZ_JAILQF010000204.1 GCF_024699075.1 Butyrivibrio sp. | reverse complement strand
GACTGTATCAGGCGGTGTATCTTATTTTGAAGCAGATGTTGAGATTGAAGCTGATGAAACAGTAAGAAGCGGTATGAGCGCAGAAGTAAAGCTTATAATCGATGATGTATCACAGGTTGTATCAGTTCCAAGTTCTGCAGTGCAGTCTGATTCCGAAGGCAACTATTTTGTATATGTAAAGGATACTTCTAACAGCAAGAATTCCACTCCTTTACAGAAGGCTGTTACTATAGGTGTTAGTGATGGCTCATATACACAGATAACAGAAGGTCTTGCAGAAGGTGATGCAATCCTGGTTCCTAAGACTGATTCTATGGCACTTCTCATGCAGGAAATGTCAGCAGGTCCTTCCGAAAGCCAGTCATCTAGTGAAGGCGGTGCCAATGAGTAATATAGTTACAGATAGTGACAAGATCCTTATAATGCGTAATATCTGTAAGGACTATGTAATGGCCGGAGAGACACTTCATATTCTCAAGAATGTCGATCTTTCTGTCAAAAGAGGTCAGTTTCTTGCCATACTTGGTCCGTCAGGTTCAGGTAAGTCAACGCTTATGAATATAATAGGCTGTCTTGATGTACCAACAAGCGGTGAATATGAGCTTTCAGGTCGTGTTATAGCCGATGAGGATGAAACGTCACTTGCCAATATCAGAAACAAAGAAATTGGATTTATATTTCAGTCATTTTATCTCTTGCAGCGCCAGACTGCATTCGAAAATGTAGAGCTTCCTCTTATATATGCAGGAATGCCGGAAAAAAGGCGTAAGGAAAGAGTTGAAGAGGTTCTTGAAAAAGTAGGACTTGCTGATAAAATGTATAACTTTCCCAATCAGCTTTCGGGTGGTCAGCAGCAGCGAGTAGCAATAGCAAGAGCTGTATCCACTAACCCTACGATCCTTCTTGCAGATGAACCTACAGGAGCCCTTGATCAGAAAACAGGTGCTGCTGTTATGGACCTGTTCCATTCTCTTAATGAGGAGGGAAGAACTATTATCATGATCACTCATGATAAGAAAATAGCCGGTCATGCAAGACGCATTGTTAAGATCCTTGACGGAATCATAAGTGAAGGAGATGTTGAAGATGCTTAAAATATTTGGAATGATCAAAGAAAGCATCAAGATGTCAGTTCAGAATATCAAAAGTAACAAGATGCGTTCTTTTCTTACAATGCTTGGAATCATGATAGGTGTTGCATCTGTAATAGGACTTATATCAATAGTTCAGACTGCTACTGATTATGTTATGGGGCAGTTTTCAGAACTTGGTGCAGGTACTATAACAGTTATGTCACCTGGAACTGCTCTAAAGACAGGACTTACTGAAAAAGATATAGACAGCCTTCGAAATCTTGACGGAGTAGACGGAATAGCCCCTTCTGTGTCGCAGACTGTATCAGCAATAAGTGATGGTGAGATATATGATAACGTCACAATGGACGGCGTAGATGTAAGCTATTTTGACCATAATGACATAATCAAAGATGGAAGAGCCTTCAGAGAATTTGAAGCTGATGGCTATACTCAGGTATGTATAGTTGATGATACTTTTGTAAGTAAGGTGTTAAAAAATACAAAAGCTATTGGACAGACGGTTCATATTGGCGGATATGATTATCTTATTATTGGTATACAGGGTGATAGCACAAACCTGTCTGCAGCATATTCTGATACCAGCAATTCTGATGGTAATGTAATGGTGCCATACAGAAATGTTATGAGGATGACTTTTGCTACCAATATCACAAACTTTAATGTGTATGTTGAAGATGATGCCTCAACAAGCGAAGTTGAGACTGCTCTTCGACAGGAACTCGACAGGATATACAATGAAGCTGATAATGCCTTTTCTGTTATCAATCTTGAATCGCTTGTGGAAGTTATGGGATCCATTAAATCAATGCTTACTTCCATGCTTGGAGGTATAGCTTCTATAGCGCTTCTTGTAGGCGGAATTGGTATTATGAACATGATGCTTACTTCTGTATCAGAGAGAACCAAAGAGATCGGACTTCGTAAGGCACTTGGTGCTGAGCCTGCAAGAATTCAGGTACAGTTCCTTATGGAATCGATCATATTGTCCCTTATGGGCGGATTTATAGGTATAATTTTAGGTCTCATCATAGCATTTGTAGGAGCAAATCTCATGAATGTTACATTTGCAATATCATGGGGAGCCATTGCGCTTGGTGTTGGATTCTCAGCAGCTGTCGGGATCATATTCGGATGGATGCCAGCAAAGCGTGCAAGTGAACTTAATCCTATCGACGCACTAAGAGCAGAGTAAAATATAAGGAACTTGAGACCAAAATACTATTTAGAAATCTACGATCAAAAGGTTATAAAAAAGTAATTATCAAAACATTATTAAGAAGAATATATAAATAATCAAGAAGCATATGATCAAAATAATATTATGAGAGGATGATGACAATGAAGAATCGTTTTGCAAAGAAATCTTTGAAAGTTGCAACACTTGTTATGGCAGGAGCTTTGACTGCATCTTTTATGCTGACACCAATAACAGCAAGTGCAGGACCAGCTTATGACAGTGATTTTACTACAACTTATGTATTTGAAACACTTATAAAGCCAGCTCTTACAAACCCATATACAGATGATAACGGCATATATGAGCAGCTTGAACTTTGCTTCCGCTACCGTGTAATGACCATGGGCGAAGTACTTGATATGTATGATCATGGATATACAGTTCCTGTAACTGTACTTGAAAGATTATATAATGCAGGCTGGATCAACAGCTATGTATATCACAGAGCTGCAGGACTTGCTCCTACTCCTGAAGATATGAGCGACGTGTTCGATTATGTATACTATTACAATGCAAATCCTGATCTTCAGGCAGTATTTGGACTTAATGAAGATGCTTTGTTCCAGCATTTTCTTGTATGCGGTATGGCTGAAGGAAGAAGAGCTTCAGAGAACTTCGATCCTGTATATTTTAAAAACAGATATCCTGATATAGCAGCAGAGCTTGGCGATGATATGGCTGAATACTATATCCACTATATTATTCATGCAGTAGAACAGGGAAGAGTCGGAAGCGCTGAAGATCAGGCTGAAAAGATCGATCATCTTAATGACTACGACAATGATAATGATCCAAGATACAACTGATAATAAAATAGGTTAAAAAATTTTAGGTGAAGAATTCCTCCTTTTTTTCCGATATTATACGTGAGCTTATGCATGATAGTTTTGGAGGGCGGTTAATTTATGGCGCTGTTTGACTTTAAGTTTAAGCCGGGAAAAACTGCAAAAAAGGGAATTCAATATAAATCAGTTTGGAAAGATTTTGAAGATGGATCATCTGCGGCGCTGTTATCTTACGTCGGAGATATGTTTAGCTGTGACCGCGTACTTGTACTTCTTCGCACTCCTGAGGATACATACAGATGCACAGATGAGTGGTGTGGTGAAGGCGTTAAATCCGTAAGAGATCAGCATCAGGAGCTTACCTGGCTTGATATGATGCCTTGGCTTGATGTTGTAGAAGACGGCAGAGTTACGATAATTGAAGATGTCAGCAGCATAAAAGAAAGTAACGAAGAGCTTTATGTAAAACTTAATAATCTTGATTCAAAAGCTGTTATAATGGGCCAGCTTTCTCATATGGGTGATGACCTTGGCTTTTGGCTTGTAGTTAATCCTGCCTTGGAGAATATACAGAATATTTCTGCTATTTTCCAGGGCATTTTCTATCTGGTTGGAAATCTGTATTATAGCCAGGGTACTATTGAGCAGCTCAAGGACATAGGTTTTACTGATAAGCTCACAGGCGCAGCTAATCGTAATGCCCTTACAAGGGATATAGAGACATTCAGAGTTGGGGCTCACCTTGCAATTCTTTTTGCAGATCTTAACGGAATGAAGGAAATCAATGATACTGAGGGTCATGAAGCAGGTGACCGCCTTCTTATAAATGCCTGTGATGCCATAAGAGAAGTATTCCCTCCGGATTCCTTGTACAGGATAGGCGGCGATGAATTTCTTGTGGTTCTGTCTGATATAGAAAAATATGAATTTGATCAAAAGACAGAAATGGTCCGCGAAAGCTTCAAGGCACATGAAGTTCAGGTCGCTATTGGTGCAGTATTTACGGATAATTATGCCAATAACTTTGCAGAACTCAAATCTCAGGCTGATGATCTTATGTACAAAGATAAGAAGTCATCATATAAGACTTTTGAAGAGGGAGAAGAGACCAGTAGCAGACCTGATGAAGTTATGGAAGTCTATCCCCAGGAGAATGGCTACAGAGTTATATACTGCGTTCCGCACAAATATGAGGACAGAGGTGGACGTGAGAAAACAGGTATTTTTTCCCAGAAATTAAATTCAATTGCGGATAATCAGATACATCCAAGTGATAAGCTTAAATATCTGGACTTCTGGAATATGTCTTCCCTTATTACCAATCTTGAAAAAAGGCATAGAGAAGATGCTGCCATAATCAAGTACCGTGCACGTACAGTGGACGGCTTCTGGTGCTGGGTTGAAGAGCAGATCACTATGATGCGCCGTGACAATAATAAGATTGTCCTTATTAGCTCACTAAGAGATATAAGCGATCAGAGAGAAAGAGAGCCTATATCTGAGAATCTTACAAGCAGCTCAGAAGATTATGTTGCTCAGAAGCAGCTCTATCTCAACAAGAGATTTACCCAGCAGGCAGAAGAGTGGCTTGCAAATAAAAGAGATGGCGAAAATGTCTGCACGATAGCCATAAACCTTGGGCATCTGAGGCTTTATAATGATACATTTGGGCGGGCAGCAGGAGATCAGCTTATCAAGATGGCTACAGAAGTTGTATCTCAGGCTGCATATATGCTGCACGGATTATCATCATATCTTGGCGGCGATAATTACTGCGTTATAGGCCTTGCAGTTGATTTTCAAAATGATGAGAATCTGGCTGATTATGTCAGAAAGAATCTAAGGGACTACAGGATGGACGGGGGCTTTGCTCCTGCAATAGGTATATATACAACAACTGACAGAAAAGAAAGCTTTGCAGCTATGCATGACAGAGCCCTTATAGCGCTTTCAAATGTTAAGGACAACTATTCTGAGCATGTGCATGTATATAAAGATAGTGACTTTAGGACAGAGACAGAAAATAAAAGGCTTCATGTTCAGGAGATACAGATGGGCCTTATGCAGGACGAGTTCAGATGCTATATGCAGCCTGCAGTAGAGGTTGAAACAGGTAGAATAGTAGGAGCAGAATCTCTTATAAGATGGCAAAGAGGCATCAATCTGTTAAGGGCAGAGAGCTTTATTGAGATATTAGAAGACAGCGGATATATTCTTTCCCTTGATATGAAGATGTGGAGAAGGCTGCTTGGCTGGATGAGAGAAATGAAGGACAAGGGCTTTGACCTTCCTCCATGTTCTATAAACATATCTCATGTAGACTTCCATTATATAAAGGTTGCTGAGACGCTTATAAAGCTCTTAAACGAGTATTCAATAGAATCAAGGCTCCTGATAATCGAACTCTCAGAACAGACTTATGCCGATGATCCTGAGAATATCAGCATGCAGGTTGATATCATGAGAAGAGCCGGTATAAGAGTTTATATGGATGATAGCGGCTGCGGATTCGACAGCTTCAGAATGCTGTATGGAACTACCCTTGACGGTATCAAGATGAATCAGAGCTATCTTAGTATGCTCCCTATGGCAAGCACTGCCTTTAATCCTGTAAAGATGATGCTGGATGTAGGAAGGGAGGGTAATATACCGATAGTGTCAGAAGGCGCTGAAACCCGCGAACAGGTAGAGAATCTTAAGACAATAGGATGTAAGTATATACAGGGTAACTGCTATTACCGTCCAATGTCACTTGCAGATTATGAAAAGCTCCTTACTAAAAAAGGAATGGTGAACGCATAATAATTTAATCTTTACTGGCCGGTATACTGCGAGATATCGATATCGCCGTATTCATCTGCAAGATACTTATCATACAGCTCCTGGAGATCTTCAACATTTTCTTCTGAGAGATTCTCCTGCACATATTCAGCTGCGCTTTCCATATCACCACTATTAACATAATTGGTTATGGTCGATACAGCTTCGGTGTTAACATTTTCTTCTATTATTGAATTAAGAGTCTCCTGATCTTCAGGATCCATGGAATCAAGGACTTCTTCAACTTCCTTGGAAGTTACAGATACACCTGATCCTGCAGCTACCTGTTCTATTACAGTAGAGACGGTATAGTTAACTGCTTTTTTCTTGAGGATGGAATCCCATACAGCTGTTTTAAATATAAATATTACAAGACCAAGTATTATAAGCATTAACAGAAACTGTACAAGCTTTGCTCCTGTATTTTTCTTTCTCCTTCTTCTGTTTGACATATTATGCCTCCATAGATGTTTATTATTATCATTTTGGTCAAAGAACACATTATCATTGGATGATAGGAAGTTCACAACCATAGTCTTGATTATAGAACATATAGCACGTCAAATACAAGGTAGGGGAGTAGTGCCTATATGGTAAAATAGAATAGCATGGCAGGAAGGTATCATTAATCTCACTAATACCCATAGACAGCCTGCGGGTTTATATGTGCGAAATGAAAAGATTGTACGTATGCAAAGGAGAGCACAGCGAGGGAGAATGATCATAAACAGAATTCAAAATGAAAATACATCAGAATATAAAAATGATAGTATTACTAAATATGACAAGCGTAAAAAGCCTGTTAAACCTTCTAAAAAACGAGTTATTTCTAAAAATATCATAAGTATACTTAT
>NZ_JAILQF010000145.1 GCF_024699075.1 Butyrivibrio sp. | reverse complement strand
GTACCGGACTGGTTGTTAAGGTTACCGAATACCATAGGCATTACGTTAACAGCTGTTCCCCATGAATAAGGGATATCGTTATCACGACGATATACGTTAGCACGAGGGTTATCCCATGAACGGAATACAGCCTCGATAGCAAGTTTTAACTGCTCAACAGGATCTGAAGGGAAATCAGAACCAAGCTGATTCTTATACTCAGCCTTGAACTGCTCAGCAAGCTCTTTAAGGTCAGCAGCTGTAAGGTCTACGTCATACTTAACGCCCTTAGCTTCTTTCATCTTGTCGATGAGCTGCTCAAAATACTTCTTACCAACTTCCATAACAACGTCTGAGAACATCTGAATGAAACGTCTGTAAGAGTCATATACGAAACGCTCGAATGCAGGATCAGGATTGCCCTTGATCATAGCTGCAACAACTTCATCATTAAGACCGAGGTTGAGGATTGTATCCATCATACCAGGCATAGATGCACGAGCACCTGAACGAACAGAAACAAGAAGAGGATTCTCAAGATCTCCGAACTTCTTACCGTTCTCTTTCTCCATCCAAGCAACACCTTCCATTGCCTGTGCCATGATTTCGTCGTTGATCTTACGACCGTCCTCATAATACTGAGTACAAGCCTCAGTTGTGATTGTGAAACCCTGTGGAACCGGAAGTCCGATCTCAGTCATTTCAGCAAGGTTAGCGCCCTTTCCACCAAGGAGATTGCGCATGGTCATGTTACCTTCTTTGAAGGTGTAAACCCACTTATTAGCCATTTTCTTCCCTTTCTTCGCAGATTCTTCCAAAATCTGCAATTTCCCTATACATTTTTTTATAATCATCTGCACAATTTAAGACCCTGTCCAGAAACGAACTCGATTTCTCAGGTATCTCATTTAGTTCCTGAACAGAACCTTAATCATACAGATATTATCAAGATTAATTCAGCTGCGTATATTCACGCGTACCCTCTTCCATGAACTGATCAGCCTTTTCTTTCATATTCTCGGCCTTCTCTTTCATATCAGGTATAAAGCTGTCAAAAATAAATATATCAAACTTGCCTCTGGCCTTGTCCAAAGCATCCTGATCCTTGATGGTCCAGGCTGCTGCTGTATTACGATACAGCTTACGAACGATACGCCTTGACATGTTTCTTTCATGTTTGTAATTATATGCTACAAAATCCGGTCGTGTTAAAAAATTAAGAAGCAGATTTGAAGGTATCTTCCATATCTTTGAATGGAATTCATCCTTTTCATCTTTGAGGAACTCCTCTGCAAGCTGTCCTCTCATAACACTTGGGTGATGCTTCTTGTACCATATAAGTCCAAGAGGATTGAAGGATTCTATGCAGTAATCACCTTTATAATTTCTTAAAAGGCCATCTGCAACAGGACAGACTCCTGTATCAAAAGCTTCAATCTTTAGTTCTATAATAAGCGGAACTTTTCCATCGACCATCTTAAGAAAATCCTCAAACTTAGGAATCTTCTCTTCGGAATCAAGAAGGTGAAAATGCTGTAATTCCTCATAAGAATAGTCGCCGACTTTACCTCTTACTCCAAGGCTGCCATCAAGATTACGAACAGGATAATGTGATTCAAAGCCCTTATCGTATCTTGCAACCCTTGCAAGTGTAAAATCATGGAAAATCACCGGTATACCATCTCTTGTGAGCTGAACGTCACACTCGATACCATATCCGGCTTCTACGGCCTTTCTGAATGCGGCCATTGAGTTCTCAGGTGCACTGGAACTATTGTCATGAAGTCCTCGATGTGCATATAACTTGCCAACGAAAGGCTTTTTTGAAGGTCTCTTGATTATTCTTGGCATTACAGCCGCCAGATACAGTCCCCCAATTGTAGCCGGTATAGATGCTAATGTCAGCAGTATTTTCTTAGAACTCATTACTTATTTACCAACCTCTTCAGAATTTGTGAAAAAACTCACAAACGCCACTTGCTTATTTTAATACATGGGCGTTTTTATGGCAAGAGTTTGTTTCAAAAACAGACCAATATTGATATTAAAATTCAATAATTTTTTACTACTGAATCTCATTTATCAATTACATTATCGTTAAATCATCAAAAATGTATTATTAAAGGCCTATTTTTCAGAATCTCCGTGTCTTACCATAAGCATTGTAGCAAATGCAAGTGTCGAAAATATGAACGCATAAGGAAAAAGTGTCCTGTACGATACATGTTCAAGTAAAAGGCCTGATGCTATAGGTGTGAACACCTGTGCAGCCATACTAAAAGTATAATAATATCCTGTATATTTACCTATGTCAGCTGCATCAGACATCTGAACAACCATAGGATAAGAATTAACATTGATCGCTGCCCAGCCAAAGCCTATTATAGCAAACATTACGGCTATAGCATTTGAATACCCTGTAGCAAAGACTCCGCAAAAATAGCATATGCTCATAAGGGCAACGCCCACAAGAATTGTCTTCTTACGTCCTATCTTAGCTGATATCCATCCTATAGGAAGATAAGATACTACTGCTGCCACTGTTGCGATCATAAGGCAGTTAGCATAAGCTCCGTTTTTAAGTCCCCAAACCTCTTCCACATATCTGGAAAAAGCTGTTGTTACAGCATTATAAGCCGCATACCACAAAAGAACAGATACAAGTAGGAACATAAGGCTTCGCTTTACCAAAGGGTCCATAGTAGATCTTACCTTATCTGTACCTTCTTTAGCTGCTTTTTGAGCCTTCATGGATGCTTCATCATCTGCATCGTTCATGGAAAGACCTGCAGCTTCTACTTCTTTGGTTACCTTGTCTCGTATTTTATTTTCATTAATTGTAATAAAAAGAATTACGACGCTTACGACCATTGCTATGCTTATTGCAAGTGCAAGTGGTGTATAGTTGGTCTTTGTCTGATCCTCGGCATCCTTTAAAAGGAGTGATATCATTGCAAGTGTGTATATAGCACCAACAGTACCCATGAGATTGATGATAGCGTTAGCACGTGAGCGAAGCGGAGGCGGTGTCAGATCAGGCATCATTGCAACAGCCGGCGATCTGTATATTCCCATTGATACAAGTAACAGCAGAAGAACTACGATAAAAAGAGGCAGTCTTCCCGGAACATTGGCAACATTTATAAGAATCTGGAAAAGTATGGTAGCAAGAAATGTACCTGCAAGTATAAATGGCATTCTTTTTCCAAATCTGGTATTAACCCGGTCTGAAAAAGTTCCAAACAGAGGAAGAAGGAATAGTGCAAATACGTTATCAAGTGCCATGATAAAGCCTGTAACGCCTTCTCCTAGTCCAAATGTATATTTTAGAATTCTTGGAATTTCATTGTCGTAGAACTGCCAGAAAGTGCAGATTGACATAAAGGCAAATCCGATCAGGATTGTTCTCCCATAGTTTAGCTTAAGTTTCATAAAACTCTCCCCCTTGTGATTAATTTATGTTTTTAAGCTCAATAGGCTCTATTGCTACATTCTTGAATCTGTGATCCAAAAATGAATATTAAAGGGCCAAAGGCGTCTTGCCTTATAGATGACAGGCTAGATTCCGCGCCTTATGTGGATAACAGACCCGCTCTTAATTATACAATCTGCTCGTTATGTAATCAATAAAATAAGAAAACAAAACGGGACTTTGGCAAATATTATCTTCATGTGACAATATTCGCCAAAGTCCCGGCATTTACATCAAAAGCTCAATATACTTCTGTTCTAAAACATCCAGATCATCACTTTTCCTAGGAAAAACAATAACCTATGAAATTAAAGTTATCAGTCGTCCTGTTCGTCTTCTTCAGTTGTCTGGTAAACAGTTCTCTTACGTGCCATCTCATCGCTTTCAAGATATTCATCGTAAGTTGTACGCTTATCAATAAGTGATCCATCAGGAAGGAATTCCATGATCCTGTTAGCTGTAGTCTGAACAACCTGGTGGTCACGGCAAGCAAAGAGTTCAACGCCCTTGAACTTTATCATACCTTCGTTGAGAGCTGTGATGGATTCCATATCAAGGTGGTTAGTAGGCTCATCAAAAAGAAGTACATTAGCACCTGATATCATCATCTTGGAAAGAAGGCATCTAACCTTCTCACCACCTGATAATATCTTAACCTTCTTGACACCATCTTCACCTGCAAAGAGCATACGTCCAAGATAACCTCTTACATATGTAGCATCCTTGATCTCAGAATACTGTGTAAGCCAGTCTGCGATTGTATAGTCGTTATCGAATTCCTTGGTATTATCCTTAGGGAAATAAGCCTGAGATGTTGTTACACCCCACTTATATGTACCTTCATCAGGTTCGATCTCGCCCATAAGGATCTGGAAAAGAGTTGTCTTTGCAAGTTCTGTTCCGCCTACAAATGCAACCTTATCATCATGCTGTATTACGAATGAAACGTCATCAATAACTTTTACACCGTTTACAGTCTTTGAAAGATGCTCTACTGTAAGAACCTCGTTACCGATCTCGCGGTTAGGTCTGAAATCGATATAAGGATATTTACGGCTTGAAGGTCTGATATCATCAAGTTCGATCTTTTCAAGGGCTCTCTTTCTGGAAGTAGCCTGTTTACTCTTAGAAGCGTTAGCTGAGAATCTTGCTATGAATTCTTTGAGCTCTTTGATCTGCTCTTCCTTCTTCTTATTAGCTTCCTTCATCTGACGGATCATGAGCTGTGATGACTCATACCAGAAGTCATAGTTACCGGCATAGAGCTGGATCTTACCATAATCGATATCTGCTATATATGTGCAGACCTTATTAAGGAAGTAACGGTCATGAGATACGACAATGACTGTATTCTCAAAGTTTATAAGGAACTCTTCAAGCCAGGCAATAGCATCAAGGTCAAGATGGTTAGTAGGCTCATCGAGAAGGAGGATATCAGGGTTACCAAAAAGAGCTCTTGCAAGAAGAACTTTAACCTTCTGTGCACCATTAAGTTCCTTCATAAGCTTGGTATGAAGCTCAGTTTCGATTCCAAGTCCGTTAAGAAGTGACTCAGCGTTAGCTTCTGCTTCCCATCCGTCCATCTCAGCAAATTCAGCTTCAAGCTCAGATGCTTTGATACCATCTTCATCTGTAAAGTCTTCCTTGGCATAGATAGCATCTTTTTCCTGCATAACTTCAAGAAGACGTGAATTACCACCTATTACTGTATTAAGAACTTCGTTGTCATCATATTTGAACTGGTCCTGTTCCAGGAATGAAAGACGCTGTCCTGGTGTCATTGATATATCACCATTAGTTGTCTCGATCTTGCCTGAAAGGATCTTAAGGAAAGTAGACTTTCCGGCACCGTTTGCTCCGATAATACCGTAGCAGTTGCCTTCTGTAAACTTGATGTTTACATCTTCGAAAAGAGCCTTTTTGCCGACTCTAAGTGTTACTCCATTAGCCTGAATCATAATTTACCTCATTAAATATGCTTTAAGAATTGCAAGGTGACAAGTTCCCCTTTGCAGTCCTATATTAAAAAATTTAGAAATGCACCACTGCGTATTGTACACAAAAAACTACTCTGTGTAAAGTAAAATTGCTTGACAGTCTTTATTTATTAAGAGCTTCTTTGATCTTATCAAGTGCGCTTTCAGGTATAAAAAGCTTGCCATAACCTACTCCAAGGTCGATTCCCGGCTTATTATCTCCATGGAAATCAGAACCGCCGCTTATAAGAAGATCATAATCTTCTGCTATCTTCCTTATCTGGCGCTCATCAGAAGCTGTATAAGTTGTATAGATAGCTTCAATGCCCATAAGTCCGACTTCTTTTAATTCTCCAACAAGCTTTCTTAATCTGTCATCTGACATTCCATAGAGTATAGGATGAGCAAGGATAGGTGCTCCACCTGCATCAAGTATCATTTTAACTGCCATTACAGGAGTTATCTTCTCTCTTGGTACAAAACACTCACAGTTATCACCAATATATCTGTCAAAGGCTTCCTGTCTTGACTTTATATAGCCCTTATCAAGCATATAAGCTGCATAGTGAGCTCTTGTTATGACTGAATCAGGAAAAGCTGCCTGAAGCTCGTCAAAATCCATTGGAACTCCGTGCTCTGTAAGGAGTCTGCACATCTTTCTGTTACGCATAACTCTTGAATCAACAAATTCCTGAAGCCTTTTTTGTATCTCGGGATCATCATAATGCATGTAAAGACCCACAATATGAATATCTTTGCCTTCATAGTCTGTACTAAACTCAATTCCCGGAATAACTTCAAGATCATCATATTTCTGTCCCTGAGCCATTGCCTCTGCAAGACCTTTGGTAGTATCGTGATCAGTAAGTGCTATCGCTGCAAGGTTCTTTTGGTGTGCATAATCTATAAGCTGGGCTGGTGTATATGTTCCATCTGATGCTGTTGAATGTGTATGTAAATCTACTGCTCTCATATTTATACCTCTTTCTATTGTTATTTCTTTAGATTGTTATTTCTTTGTATTGTTATTTCTTTAGATTGTTATTTCTTTAGATTGCTATTTCTTTAGATTGCTATTTCTTTAGATTTTTCTCTTATTTAAGTTATAAGCTCAAACATCGCACTTTATAAACAGTTTTGATCTTACTTAGAAAAAACGCCTACTTAGTATAACATAATATGCTGCGTGCGATAAGCTTACTCATGTTTTGTTGACTTAAAGGCAAAACGAGTGCATTATTGTAAACATGAATAATAATATATTTTTCTTCGACCTTGATGGTACATTATTAAATAGCGAAAAAAAGATTACGCCAAAGACTATGGCTTCTTTAGAGCGCTTTACATCTGCCGGCGGACACTTTGCGATCAGCACAGGGCGCGCCATTGATTCAGCCATGGACGTTCAGAAAAGCCTGGGGCTAAACTTCCCCGGTTCGTTCCTTGTAGGTTACAATGGTGGTCAGATCTATGATTGTGATAACAAGAAGCTTATATACCGCTCACAGATTCCATTTGATCTTGTAAGTAAATGCTTCGAGCTTGCTAAAACCCACGATATTCATATTCATACCTACAATGATGATAATATTATTTCTCCTGATAATGGGGAATGTATGGATTATTACAGACGTGTCATAAAGACACCTTTGATAGTCACGGATGATATTATCTCAAAGCTTACCTTCGGCCCTTCCAAATGTATAGCTATTGAGCTTCATGACCACGAGAAAATGGAGAACTTCAGAAAAGAAGTTGAAAAGCTTGCACCTGATATGCTTTCAATAATGTATTCAAATCCCTTCTATCTTGAAATTTTCCCAAGTGAAGCCGGAAAAGGATCTGCAGTAGTCCGTCTTTGTGACTATCTTAATATACCTATTGAAAACTCTTTTGCAGCAGGTGATGAGCAAAATGATATAAGCATGATAAAAGCTGCAGGGACAGGAATAGCCATGCTTAATGCAACTGATCTTGTAAAAGAAAATGCAGATGTTATAACAGATACAGACAACGATCACGACGGACTTGCTCCTTTTATTGAAAAGGCAGCGCTGTAAATTCGTATTTCGTTCTGTAAAGAAGTATTGAAACCGCAGTATGCAAATTTACATACTGCGGTATTTAATTTTGTGACAGGGTGAAAGCACCTTATCCCTCAACAATAAGAAAACGTCCGTCTCCAATATCGAAAACCTCAGAGGCATCCATAATGCTGTCCGCATCAAAATCAACTCCCGCTTCATCGAAGTATTCAATTACTTCATCAACGGAACCAACTACTACTGCGCAGCAGTCTTCAAGAAATGCTTCAGCCTCTTCTCTGGAAGATGCTACATCTTCAGGAAAGAGCTGGCCCTGGTTCTCAATAAAATAATCCAGTACGTCATCATCAAATTCATGCATAGTCTACTCCTTTCGGGCACCCAATCATCCATGATTATGCACATAATTACAAACAGCTATATTTTGTAACAGTACATGCCTTAAAGTAATTACAGGGATGTAACTTCGACATGTTTAGAAGTACATGGATATACTTCTATGTCGTGACATATCACTGTACCAATTTGTAATACACAAGTGCCTGATAAAGTCTGGCGATCGGAAGTCCGACTACATTATTGTAATCTCCGTGTATACCTTTTACATACACGCCGAACATACCTTGTATTCCATACGCTCCGGCTTTATCATA
Source organism: Butyrivibrio sp. (assembly GCF_024699075.1). The sequence goes on along the minus strand of NZ_JAILQF010000145.1, from coordinate 292 downwards.
CGGTTCATCGGTAGAGATATAATTCTCAATCTCTTCCTTAGTCATATCATATACAAAAACCTGAGTTTCTTCAGCAAAGACAAGTGAACGAACCTGGCCGTTTTGTTTCCACAAAACAGTAACTCCTGTGATAACCTTATGCTCATCACCCTGGATACCGGTTATCATCTTTCTGGCTGCTTCTTTATCTTTTGGTTTACCAAGTATCTTCTGCTTATATGATACAACGGTATCTGCGCCGATTACAACAGGACTTTGAATTTCAGCGCTCGAAAAATCTCCAAAGTTATCG
>NZ_JAILQF010000201.1 GCF_024699075.1 Butyrivibrio sp. | reverse complement strand
ATAATGCAAAGCGCCAGTACTTTTATATTTTTTTTGAAAGAAAAAAGATTCTGCAAAAAAGTCATATACCCTAGTCTCGTCTAAATCTGAAAGTGATACCACCTAAAGGTGATGGGTTATCTTGATCATTTTATATATTATTCAGCCGCAAGAATACTTCTTGCAACGCTTATTCCATTTGCACTTGCCTGCTGAAGGCCTCTTGTAACGCCTGCTCCGTCTCCTATTGCATGAAGACCCTTTATGCTTGTTTCGAAATTCTTATCTACAATTACTTTATTAGAATAGAATTTAACTTCAACACCATACATTAAAGTCTCTTCTGAAGCAATACCGGGAGTAACCTTATCAAGTGCCTGAATCATCTCGTCAAGATCGACCATGATCCTGTGAGGAAATACCAGTGACAGATCGCCAGGTACGGCATCCTTAAGTGTTGGAATAAGGTTATTTCTGCAAAGACGCTCATCTGTTGTACGTCTTCCACGCTTAAAATCGCCATAAGTCTGTACCAGTATCTTGCCACCACAAAGCATATTTGAAAGCTGTGCTATCTGTTTACCGTACTCAATAGGTGTATTGAAAGGCTTTGTAAAGTTCTTGGAAACAAGAAGAGCAAAGTTAGTATTATTGGTCTTGTATTCCTGAGCCTTATATGCATGTCCGTTAACAACAGCAAGATCGTTGTCATAGTACTCTGTAGCAACTTCTCCTGAAGGATTTGTACAGAAAGTACGAACCTTGTCATCAAATGTTGGTGTATGATAGATAAGCTTAGCTTCATAAAGGTTCTCATTAAGAAACTGCATTACTTCATCACGAACTTCAACCCTGACACCAACGTCTACTGTTCCAGGCTTTGTCTCAATACCAACCTCATGACACAGATCCTTGAACCAGTCTGCACCATCTCGTCCAACAGCGATAACTACTCTGTCAGAGAAGAAAGTATCGCCCTTTTCAGTAGTTACACTTGTAACCTGACCATTTTCAATGCCAAGTGAAGCAACAGGACTATTAAAAAGAAGATCTACGCCTACTTCTTCAAGATGCTTTTGTAAAAGACCATAAATCTTATAACCCTCTTCTGTTCCAAGGTGACGGATAGGGCACTCTACTAGTTTAAGGTCAGCATTAATAGCTTTCCTTCTGATCTCACGGATCTCTTTGGCTTTATCAACGCCGTATACGCTCTTATCTGCACCAAATTTAAGATATATCTCATCGGACTCATGTATAAGCTTTGTAGCTTCATCATAGCCAAGAATTTCAGGGAGATTACCACCAACGTCAGGTGAAAGTGAAAGCTTTCCATCTGAGAATGCACCTGCTCCAGCAAATCCTGTTGTAATAGAGCACGGCTGACAATGAGCACATACTCCTGTTATTCTCTTAGGACACTGACGCTTTTCTATGCTGCGTCCTTTTTCTATAAGAAGGATCTTCATGTCGGGCTTTTTCTCTTTGAGCTCATAAGCACAAAAAATACCGCCAGGGCCTGCACCGACAATGATAACATCATAATTTTTTTCCATAATAGAATCTCCTATCTGCCTTATCGCCTGTATTGATTAATTGCATATGCAAAAAATAAACGGCAAAAATGTTGCTAAAGTGCCATTTACAGGCACTTCTATAATACCACAAAAGACTATCCTTTGGGGCTTTTATAGCCAAAGGGCCGAATTATTATATTATATCAACCTGGGCTTCATGTCAAAACTTTAATGCTTTGTGAAAACATTTTATCCGAAGATAATGCGTCTTTTAAATAAAGAAAAGTAAATACTGATTAATTATGATTATGTAAAAAGCTTAAATTTTTAGCTCATTCAAAAAAGATGTTAAAAAATATCAACCTAAGTGATTAAATATATCACTATTATATTTATTTTTATGTGATAAGATAAGTTTTATCAAGTTAGATATTATAAATATAACATGACTATCCGATGTATGTATAAGAAACATCAAGAAATACGACTATAAATACCATGAATAATACATTTTCAGCGCAGATTATGGAGGAGCATCATTATTATGAAAAATTTTGAGAAGTACCAGAAACAGTATTTCATGCCACCAACATGTACTTACGATTGGGTTAAAAAGGACTATATAGACCATCCTCCAATCTGGTGCAGTGTGGATCTTCGAGATGGAAACCAGGCACTTATTGAGCCCATGAGCCTTGAAGAGAAGCTTGAATTCTTCACTATGCTCGTAAAACTCGGTTTTAAAGAGATAGAAATAGGTTTTCCTGCAGCATCAGATACAGAATTCGAATTTGCCAGAACTCTTATTGAGAAAAATATGATTCCTGATGATGTTACTATTCAGGTTCTGACTCAGGCAAGAGAGCATATCATCAAGAAGACCTTTGAAGCTGTTAAGGGCGCACCTCGTGCTATAATCCATCTCTACAATTCAACATCTGTAGCTCAGCGTGAACAGGTTTTCCATAAAGACAAGGATGAGATCAAGAATATTGCCATCGAAGGAGCCAAGCTTCTTGATAAGCTCACTAAGGAAACTGATGGAAACTTCTCTTTTGAATATTCACCGGAATCATTCCCTGGCACAGAAGTTGACTATGCTGTTGATGTATGTAATGCCGTACTTGATGTATGGAAGCCAACACCTGACCACAAGGTCATCATCAACATTCCTACAACTGTAGAAATTGCAATGCCTCATGTATTTGCTACTCAGGTTGAATATATTCACAAGAATCTTAAATACCGTGACAGCGTTACATTATCCCTTCATCCTCATAATGACAGAGGAAGCGGCGTAAGTGATGCTGAGCTTGGCGTACTTGCAGGCGCAGACCGTATCGAAGGAACACTCTTTGGTAACGGCGAACGTACAGGTAATGTCGATATAGTAACACTTGCCATAAATATGTTTTCACACGGAGTTGATCCACTCCTTGACTTCTCAAATATTCAGGAAGTTGGCGAGACCTACGAAAGACTCACAGGAATGCACATCCATGAGCGTACACCTTATGCCGGAGCCCTGGTATTTACAGCATTCTCCGGTTCTCACCAGGATGCCATCTCAAAAGGCTTCAACTGGCATATGGAAGGCAAGGATGACGGATTCTGGACAGTTCCATATCTTCCAATCGATCCTCAGGATCTTGGTAGAAAGTACGAAGGCGATGTCATCAGGATCAATTCCCAGTCCGGAAAAGGCGGCGTAAGCTTCATCTTAAAGACAAGATACGGACTTACTATTCCCAAAGATATGCAGCCTGAAGTCAGCTATACAATGAAGGGAATATCAGATAGAGAGCACGCAGAGCTTACACCTGAGCGTATCCGCGACGAGTTTGAATCCAAATACGTAAGAGGCGCCGGCGTATTCCAGATAATAGAATGCCACTTTAAACAAGGCGAGGGTATTCTTGCAGAGATCACAATACTTCATGGAGGCAAAGAGCATGTCATCGAGGCTTCAGGTAATGGACGTCTTGATGCTGTAAGTAACGGCCTTAAGCAGTATTTTGATATCTCATACGAGCTTTCAACATATGAAGAGCATGCTCTTACAAAAGGTTCCTCATCCAAGGCTATTGCTTATGTGGGAATTTCCAAAGACAACCAGACATATTGGGGCGTTGGTAATGATGAAGATATTATCCGTTCCTCAATCAATGCTCTGTGTGTAGCAGTTAATCAGCTCGAACAGATCAAAGAGCTTCTCAGCAACAAAGATGAGCGAATCAATGCGATCATCAATTATATACAGGAGAACTTCCTTACAGTTACACTTGAAGATCTCTCCCATAAGTTCTACCTCTCAAAGCCATATCTTTCCAAGTACATCAAGGAAAAGAGCGGCAAGACCTTTGGCGAGAACTTAAAACAGGTAAGACTTAAGAAAGCATCAGCTTTATTGAAGAATGGAAACATGAAGGTTGAAAGAGTTGCAGAAGCATCCGGCTACCAGAACGTAGAACACTTCAACAGACTCTTTAAGAAAAAATATGGTATGACACCTGTACAGTATCGTACAAGCGCAAGAAATTAAAGCTTAGCCCAAGATTTCAAAAAAAATCATAGGCCTCAAGTGAAAATCAAGAGTATTTTCAAAATCGGCCTATGATTTATTTTTTTTGACTTCTTAACTTCCTTGATACGAGCCTTATAACCGTAAAATCTCTGGCTTTTTCTATATTCTTTTACTCTAGAATATGATATAATTTGATTCGTTTAGGGGTTCGAAAAATGGAGGAACTAATGGAAAGACATTGGAAGATAGCATTAAAACTAGTAATCTCTATTACAGTGGCGATTGCCATTCTATGTAAAACAGGTGATACCTTTTCAGATTCTTTCAGCGGTCTTGGAGCCTTTTCTACTTTTCTCGGAACTATCGGAGTAATCATAATATTGGTGGGTATGATCTATACAGCCATAACCATATTTATGTTCTGCTTCATCAATGAGAATTTCGTCCTTTGGATTGATGGATTCCCGATGCCCTTTGTGATGAAGATAATTGCAGGATTTGCTGGGATATTTGTATGGGCATGGTTTGCAAGTTTTCTTGAACACCAGTTCGGCGGCAATATCAAATTGTTTGAAATCATATTACTGTTTGTGTATTATCCCATGTTCCTATGGATTGATTTGGGAATTTGTTTTATTGAAGAGCGCATCTGATGATAGAGGACGAGGGCTGTTCTTGAACAGCCCTCGTCTAATCATATCTATATAATATTATCTTGTTAAAATCTTCAATAATTCTTCACAACCTTCATACGTCTCATCATAGCAGGTCTGAAAATCGCGAGTATACCATGGATCTGATATCTCACCACTATCACCTATATAGCTCTTTAGAAGGTGAACCTTGTGTCCTATATCAGGGCCGCATATTCTGGCTATCTCTCTTACATTCTCATTATCAAATGCAATGATATAGTCCCAATTCCAGTATTCATCATGTTTGAGTCTTCTGGCTCTCTTCTTGCTGCAATTAATGCCATGCTCTTCTAATAGCTTTTTAACAGGCGGATAGACATGATTGCCTATCTCCTCTGTGCTTGTAGCAGCTGACTCTATAAGAAGATCAGCTTCAGTCCAGCCCTTTCTGGCTGCTATATCTCTTAATAAATATTCCCCCATTGGAGATCTACAGATGTTGCCGTGGCAGACAAATAGTATTTTTATCATAGATTTTGGCTCCTTATAATTCTGAGTTATTCCCTGTAATGCGCACCGTTACGGGATATAAATAGTGTTCATATATCACGGTGACAGAACTATCATATCACAGTTTGTGTAATAAATAGGAATATCTAGGAAAATCATGGATATCAAAAGTAGTCAAAAAGTAGTCAGTAGGGGTTTGTGATTCGGAGATATTCTGAGTAAAGAAAATGGTACCTCATACAAGATACCATTGGATTTTTAATTATGAATTTTTAAATATTTTGATATGATGAAAAGGAAATACTCTGATTTATCGTTCTAGCAAAAAGAGATTGGTTTCCCAATCTCTTTCCGGCAGCATAGACTGCATTCATTTTTCGTCTAGTTGAAGATCTGTCCGGGTAGTTTCAGCTTCGCCTTTTGAGGAAATCCTTTATCGAAATCTTCCACATCCTCATCACTCACATAATACCCCTCCGGAGTTTGATATACCCCGGTAATTTCATCAAGATATCCGGGGATCAGTTCCTTACAGAGAAAGAATGATGCATCTGCATCCTCCGGCAGATCATGATAGCGAATGCCAAACTTACTGGCATAGTCAAAACCGCTCTTGCCATAGAAACCGATGTTTCCTTCAAATAGAACCGCACCGAAACCCATCTCTGCTGCTTTTTTCAGCGAATAGTCTAGCAAAGCCTTCCCATATCCCTTTCTCTTCAGCTCCGGGATGATGCCAATCGGTCCCATCGTTAGCACATCGATCACCCTGCCGTCATCAGCCTCGATGATCGTCTTCATGAACATATTCTGTCCGATCAGACTTCCATCCTGTTCCATAACAAAGTCAAGTTCCGGAATGAATGCCGGATTATCCCTGAGCACATGAATCACATAATGCTCGGCACATCCCGGCTTATAAACGTTCCAGAATGACTCTCTGACAAGGTTCTCTACTGCTCTGTGATCTTTCTTTTCTTCTAAACGAATTGTATAGTCATTTTTATTCAATGTTTTTTACCTCCTGAAAACTTTTGACCAAAAGTTGCTTTTCAGCGGGAGGTTTGTTTAATTGTCAGCAAACCTCCCGGTCAGCCCACAATCTCCAATGTGTTGCGACGGAGCGAAGCTCCTAGTCCTTTAGGGTACTTTCTCAAACAGCACTCTCCTTAAATAATTTTTATAATCAAGCTCGTAAGCTTAATCATCAATTAAAAATCAAAAAATTATGATTTTTCTTTCTACTCATTAAATCTTTGTCTGTCTTTTGTAAGATTATCTTCCGAAATAACTGACTAACACAGCATACTGATAGGTGGATAAATTCCCATTTATTGAGTTCGTCTCTTTGCCATAGCTGTAAAGATGATCCGACCAGCGCACATCGAAAGGATTGTAACTATATTCCATATAACAACAAATACTCGGACCCCTTCCGGTACAAGAGTCAACAAATAAATGTATGCCACTGTAAGTATGGCTCCAAAAAGCAAATTGGGAATTCTTAATTTCGGCATATACTGATTAACAAGTTCCATATCGCTGACAAGAAAAATGGATCCCACAAACAGATAGGAAACTATTTCCCCTATATGAAGCGTCATAAATAACCATAACCCAATACAGAGGAATTCATTAGTCTCGCCAATAATCAAAATAATCCCAGCAGAGATCATAGCAAATAATGCATTTGCCATCAGCCCTCCATAAGCGGTAAGCACACATTGGATTGGTTTAAGTGTTTCCCATACTTCAGCATCTACCCCACCTGGTGTCGAAAAAAATATGTATGGCTTAACCTGTACCCTCCACCAATCTTTTCTCAAATTATATTTGTAATCCCATACTGCATGACCCACTTCGTGCAACCAAACAACCGCATATAAAACCATATATCCAATCAAAAAATATAAAATGTATTTCAAATTTCGATCCTCCTTCAATCCTGTCGTCTATTATCCTGAAAGTTAATCTATTCAGAAATACTGTAATTTTTCGCTTTAAGCAGTGTATAATTTTTACCAAACACTTCTTTACAGATTCTAAGTTCAAGCTCCTGCCTGTGTCTGAAATGCTCAAGCAAAGCATCGGTGCCTGACAATCCTTTTTCCTTAGCATAGGGAGAATTGTTAAAATATCCAATCATCAGTGGAAACCACATCTCGTTGCCCTTGTCGTCAGACCTCTCTTTCCTGATAAAGTCGATATTCGATGCTATATCACTGCTCTCAAGGTACAATATCTGATAATCTTTTCCGGCAAGAGCCTCTTTAACCTCCGCATAAAAATCAACAATTTCCTGATCACTCTTCTTTTGAAAAAGGATCATATCCTCAACAATGTTTTGAAAGAGGGAGCACTCAAAGATATATTTATTGCCGTTCCAATTATAAAGTCTTTTTAGGACAACCTCTTTAAAATTATCAGAATCAAGATTTCCATTGTAGATTTCATACTTCTCCAGATCCTTATGGAATCCGGGCATATCTGCAATAATCTTAGTGTAGCAGATGATCATGTGGGCACCTTCTTTAATGCTCTTTTCCTCTATTTCGCTACGGATGTCACTGTACCTTTTAAGAATGCCACTATAGGTTTCCTTATCCACATAAGCGCACCACGCCAACTCCACAGGCGAGTAGTCACCCTCGCAAATTGCTTTATAATCCGGATATTTCTCGGAAAGCCTCCTTACAAGAGTGCTCTTTCCGCTTCCCTGAAGTCCTTCTATAAAATAGTTCATACAAATCCTCCTTGTCATCTATGAATGTAAAGTCTTGTAGGCTCAGGTTCACCATCTCCCTGTGCCATACAGATGAACTCCCATCCATATCTCTCATAAAATCC
>NZ_JAILQF010000172.1 GCF_024699075.1 Butyrivibrio sp. | reverse complement strand
GCCCATGCAGATGCCTGTGTTTCAACGTTTGTAGCTGCAAGTACATCGTAATCGTTAACCCAGTCAAAGTTAAGATTCATAATGCAAAGGTCATCACATGTTCCGGGATATCCTTTTTCATTCTTCTCATCTTCAGAAGGCTCTACAGCAACGCCATTATCTGTTGTTGTATAATCAGGTGTATAACGAACCTTAACTGCGTTATCAGGATTTGCAAGCCAGTTGAGGTACTTCATGCAGGCTTCAGCCTTAGTATCATCTGTTGTTGCAGGAATCATTACATACATAGCATATCTGTACTCATAAGGTGTACGATATGATCCGTCTGAAAGTTCAAAAGGCATGATCGGAACAAATGTCTCATCTACACCAAGTGTGTTGTTAAGAACTTCTGTTTCGTCCCAGATTGCCGTTGAGTCATCAAGAACAAATCCAACCTGTCCATTAGCTACTGCTGCATTATAAACATCTTCGCTTGTATCTGTAGCAAAGTCAGAGCTTATAAGGCCATCCTTGTACCATTGATTAAGCTGTTCAAGACCTGCCTTAGCATCTTCATTAGCTACCATGTATGCTTCGTTGTAGCAATATGCTTCTCTGTCATCATCAAGATTTACATATGATCCTATAAAGTTAAGATACATCTTCTCAGTATCTTCACGACCTGACATAGCCCACGGTATTGTATTTTCTCCGCCAAGCTGAGCTTCCTTTACAGCGTAGAGATATTCTCCAAGTTCTTCCTTGGTTGTAGGCATATCCATACCAAGTTCATCAAGCCAGTCCTTACGGATATATGCTGTATGACGTGAGCTTTCTGTTCCTCTCTGCTTCATGACTGCATATCTTGTATCTCCCATGATTCCCTGAGGCTCTGCTTCTGTACAATACTTCTCAATGTCTGAGCCATACTCAGAGTAAAGAGCTGTGAGATCCTTAAGTGCACCAGATGTTGCAAAGTTTGAGAACATTGCCTGGCTATAAGTAAATACGATATCAGGAGCAGATCCGCCTGCCATCATGATATTAAGCTTATCATCAGACTCAGAACGGGGAACTGCTGTATAGTTTACTGTAATATTGTAGTTTTCGAGCATTTGCTCCTGTATCCACTGTGTAAGTGCATTATCTTCAGTAGTTGTACCAGGTGCTGCGTTACCACGATCCCATACCATTACATTGATAGTAACAGGATCAGATTTAACGTCACCTGATGATGCCTGATCAGTACCACCTGAAGTTGTAGTACCTGAACTGCCACATGCTGCTGTGCCAAGCATCATAGACGCTGTAAGTCCTGCTGCAAGAACTTTCTTTGCAAATGTCTTTTTCATATTTTTCCCTCTCCTATAGTTTGTTGTTTGTTGATACACCCTTTATCTATAAAGTCTTATACAGACTTCTACAGACTATAATTTTTTACTTCTCTAAAAATCTTTTCCCCTATTACATCTTTTAGATCAGCCCTTTACAGCTCCGACCATGATTCCTTTAGTGAAGAACTTCTGAACAAAAGGATATACGATGAGCATAGGAAGCATTGAAATAACGATTGAAGCAGCCTTGATATTTTCAGCAACAAGGTTGGTCTGAAGACCTTCTTCTACAGATACGTTAATTGCTTCAATATACTGCTTAAGTACCATCTGTACAGTGAACAGTTCTGATGAGTTTATATAGTACAAAACATCTGAGATTCCGTTCCATCTTCCTACTGCGTAGAAAAGGCCAAGTGTTGCAAGCGTGGGATATACAAGAGGAAGAGCGATACTTGTAAGTGTCTTGAACTCGCTGCAGCCATCAATTCTTGCTGCATCATAGATCGCATCATCTATTCCCTTAAAGCCGTTGCACATGATGATCATGTTATAAGCTGATAAAGCACCGGGTACTATCAGTGCCCATACAGTATCTATAAGCTTAAAGTCTCTTACATTAAGATATTCTGGTATTGTTCCCGGATGAAGGTACATTGTAAGAACAAAAAGTGTCATTATGAGGCTTCCGCCTATAAGATTTTTCTTGGACAGAGGATATGCTGTCAAAACTGTCATCAAGAGGTTGATAGCTGTTGATCCAAGCATAAGAACTACTGAATATCCGAATGCTCTTACAAAACTTCCTGTCTTAAAAGCTCTTATATATGCTTCTGTATTAAAGCCTACAGGCCAGATTGAAACTGAGCCTGCTGTAATTGCTGATTTAGAGCTGAATGATACTGCTACAACTCTCAATATCGGTACCATTGCGATACATGTTATTAGTATGAAAAATACAGACCAGCATATCTGAAATAATTTTTTCTGCTTACTGTTAAGTGTTCCCATCAGACAATGCCCTCCTGTCCCATCTTTTTAATAACTCCATTAGCTGTCAGAACAAGAACCACACCTACTACTGTCTGGAAAAGACCTACGGCTGTAGCAAAGTCAAATCTTCCTGCTGCAAGACCTGTATTATATACGTATGTACTGATAACTTCGGAAGCATCTTTTACAAGTGAATTACCCATCATATAAGGACGATCAAATGATATGCTGACAAGTTTTCCGACCTGCATGATAAGAAGTACTGTAATTGTTGATGATATCTGAGGTATTGTTACATACCAGATTCTCTGAAGCCTTGTCGCGCCGTCTATATATGCAGCTTCTCCAAGGGAAGCATCTGCTGCCATGAGTGCTGCAAGATAGATGATCAGTGAATATCCTGCGCCCTGCCATATTCCAAAGAACCAGTAAACAAAACGCCATATAAATGGATTACTAAGGAAATCGATCTTGCCACCACCAAGGTTTGTAATAAGATTATTAACAAGTCCTGATCCTGAAAGGAGCTGAACTGATATTCCTGAAATAATAACCCATGACATAAAGTTTGGAAGATAAAGAAGTGTCTGAGTGGCTTTTCTTATCTTGCTGCTTCTAAGCTCATTTAAGAATATTGCAAGGAATATTGGAAATGGAAATCCAAGAATAAGGTCACCTATATTAAGAATAAGTGTGTTTTTAAGTGATGAC
>NZ_JAILQF010000130.1 GCF_024699075.1 Butyrivibrio sp. | reverse complement strand
GATACCGGCGCTTACAACTATATCTTATCCTGTATATGACCTTGGACGTATCGCAGTAAGTAACCTTCACAGCCTTATCCGAGGACGCGAGAGGTCTAATACAAGCGTTTTTGCCAAAGTGATATATGGAGGATCCTGCGGTTGCAGCTACCCTTCTGACAGAAGAGTTCATATGTATACTCACACACTTCTACATCAGATAGCTGACCTTGAAAAGTCCATCATGATGTCTTCCAAGATAGCTTCTGCCTTCGGTCCTGCAAGTGATCTTGAAGATATGCTGGATCTTATAGAAGAGTATGCAAGGGAGATTGAAAACTGTAACGGATTCTACCTGGCTCTTAGCGACAGCTGGAACAATCTGTCGGACAAGATACTGACCTTGACCGCATCCACAGATTCTGTAAACTATGAAAAAAGCTCCGATACCCTTACTATGTATCTGGCTTTGCAAAACGGCAAAAGACTCCCTTCCTGCACTTTCAAAAATAATACGCTGCTGCCTGACTTCCTAATGTCAGATAAGGAAAATGCCATAATCGTATCTCCTATATATAACCATGCAGGCTCTATAGGATATATAGTTATGACCTTTGAGAACAACAGGATAAAGTATCCATTTAAGCTGATACAGTATCTTGTGAACTTATCACAGCTGCTTAATAACATAAGGAACAGGAAGAAATCCGATGCCATGGCTACGCATCTTGAAGAGCTGTATATGAAAGACGAGCTTACAGGGCTGTATAGCAGCGCGGGATTTGAATATTATAAGAATAAAAACAGTTCAGATAGTATAGATGATAGCGATGCAGACAATATCCTAATGATCGTGGATACAGATAATCTTGATAGTATAAACAAAGATCACGGTCAAGAAGCCGGAAACTTTGCAATATCTGTGATCGGCCAAGCTATCAGGAATTCTGTACCGGAAGGTGCGATCGCAGGGCGTATAAGTAAGGGAACCTTCCATATACTGCTTAATAAGGATGCTGCATCTACTGATGAAGTTAAGAAGAAGATACTGACATACCTTGATAACTATAACAGGCTTAATCCTAAGGAATATAAGATAAGCGCGCGGATATAGTTTGGTTTTCTTTCCAGTGGCAAGTGATCCCTTGGCTCTAAGTCATGAGATCATCTGCCACCATTTTGCCATCAGGTTGTCATATTCTTCCTATACTCTCCGGGAGATACTCCGCACATGGCTTTGAAGGTCTTCATGAAGTGCTTCTCGTTGTCATAGCCTACCTCCTGGCTTATCTCTATCACCTTAAGGTCGGTACTTGTCAATAGTTCCTTGGCCTTCTCTATCCTTATCTCCTTCAAATAATTCACAAAATTCTTGCCGGTATATCCCTTAAATGAATAGGAAAAGAGCGAATAGTTCATGGACACATAGTTAGATACAACGGCCATGTTCAGATCTTTATTATAATTATCATTTATATACTTCCTGGCCAGTTCTATCTTCTGTCTTATGTTACTGTCATCCGGTCTGTTGCCAAGCCTTTGGTTTAAATTAAGGAGCCAGTCCATAAAAAGGTTCTGATATTCGGACAGGTTGTCGTATTCACTAAGCTTTTTCAAAGACTCTACCATTTTAAGATCGTCATCTGTAACATTGTCTCTGTAAACCTGCGGTATCGAAGAAAGGCTCGTGTCCACTTCATCGCAGAACTCTTCAATATCTATCTGACCATTTTCCAGCACCTTAAAGAGCTGCTTCCATCTGTATATGACATCTTCTGTCTTATCAGTTCCTATGATCTGAATCCTCTTGGTGCGCTCAGTTTCTGTCAGAAGCTCTTTGGCTTTTTCTTTTAAATTAGGATTTACACTTTCAAACTTATCGGATCCATATACACATGTTTTTCCTTTAATAAAAGAAAGCTTACGCATAGATACAGCTTCCTTGTATGCATCCAACAGGCTTGACAGCCCTTCATGAACATCACTTAACCCCGCGCACTTATCAGGCATTTCATTATTGATAAAAGCTCTGACCATGTCCTCTTTTAGTATGACCACTGTTCCGTCCTGATCGTCAAAAGAAATGGCTTCATACAGATCTGAGTAGTTATTACCATCCATTTTGGAGCCAGGATCTTCATGACCTTGATGCCTGGCATCGTCTGCGCTGTTACCTGCTTTACTCTTTTCACACTTATATATACATACCCTATATAAAGTATCAAAAAAGTATAAAGAATACTTATCTATTATCAGCTTCTTTTTCTGTTCATCAAGCTCCTTATCAAGCAGATCTCTTATCTGCCTAAGTCCAAGCTCTTTATCCTTATTCTGCTCATCAGTTCTTTCTTCAAGTTCGTCATTAAGCTTTCTAAGGATTTCTGCTATCTTGTCCCTCTCAACAGGTTTTAAAAGGTACTCTCTAACACCGTTTCTAAGCATCTCAACAGCATATGAAAAATCGTCATAGCCGCTTATTGCAACTATTAGAGGCTTATCGTCAAGCTCTCCTACCCTTCTTACAAGCTCGATCCCGTCCATCTTCTGCATTCTGATATCTGTGAACATGACATCAACATGGATTGTATGCATTAGATTAAGCGCATCCTCCCCGTTAGAGCACTCAAGGATATTGTCAACAGGAACACCGCTTCTTTGTACCATAGCTTTTATGCCCTGTCGTATCATTTTCTCATCTTCTACGATCAATAATGTATGCATGTTCACCTGCCACTTCTTTATATTCAGCTGATTTATTCAAACTTCACATATCTGTTATGTGAAGTTTGAGTAAGTCAGTACACCAGTATTTACGAACTACTTTTTCTCCAGATCTCTTCTTGGAAGTACTATAGAAACCTTAGTATATTTAAGGGGCTTAGAATATACTTCCAGTCCGTACTCTGATCCAAACGTCAGCTTAATACGGTCCTCCACATTTTTTAGCCCTATGCCGTTTCCTCTTCCGCCGCTTTCTTCTATCTCACCATGTATACGTTTTAAAAGGTTTTGAAGCTCACCTTCATCCATGCCCTTGCCGGAATCCGTGATCTCTATACGGAATCTATCATCATCTTTCCAGGCTTTGATATAGATAGTCGTATCTGCTGCCACAGGCTCTATGCCGTGAAGTACCGCGTTCTCTACTATAGGCTGCAGTGACATCTTAGGTATCTCCTGACTTAGAAGATCCCCAGGTACATTCAGCGACAATATAACTTCAAAATCATACCTTAAGTTTATAAGGAGCACATAGTTCTTGATATATTCAAGCTCATCACTAAGATGCACATTGCCAAAGCCCTGCTTTATGCTATATCTCATAAGTTTGCCAAGAGAAGTTATGGCATCCGATATCTCATACTTTTCATCTATCTCGGCCATCATCTTGATAGACTCAAGTACATTGTAGATGAAATGGGCATTGATCTGGTTTTGAAGAGATCTAAGTTCTGAGCTTTTGGACAGCACCTCTTTCTGGAAATGCCTTACAATCCTGTATATAAGACCTGCTGTGACGAACAGGACTATAGTCATTATAAAGACAAAAAAATTGCGCCTATGATATACCGCCCATACCTGACTGGTAATATCCTGGACACTATACATAACACCATCAAGGCTTCGTATAGAATACCGCGCTATAGTCAGGTATCTTCCTGAGATCTTCTTGTATATTATCTGTCTGTCAAGATCTCCAAGATCTGTAGTAAATGCGCCTATAATAAGACTTTCATCCACTTTATCAGATCTATAATATGTACTATCATCAAGACCATCGCTAAAATCAGGCTCTTTGCTGTAACCTGTGCTTGCCTCCAAGCTTTCTGTGTTATCTTTAGTACTTCCAAACAGAACTTGTCCACTACTGCTTACAAAGAAGCTGTACAGAGTTTCATCACCTTCATACACTCCTGGGAACATAGTCTTAAGCGGCATCGCCGCTTCCACATATCCGATAACGCCTCTGTCATAATCTGTAACCTGACTGCACAGACCTGCAAGCTCTGTCCCCTGATCTGTAGTAAGTGAGGAAAAGAGGGTATCGTAATATCCAAAATGCCAGCCCTCTTTAACATCGTCGTACCATGACAATTTCTTCATACGGGTGTTATTGTACAAAACAGGCATCATCTCCTGCACATTGTCATTGACGCCATATACCCTTACTGCATACAGTACAGGATTATTATTAACAAGCCTTTCAAGGTCAGCCACCTGAGTATTATAAAAATCAATGATCTGCCTAGTATCCATAGTCTGACCATCATAGGCCATCGTAAGAATATACGAAAGTCCCTCATCTGACAAAAAGAACCTTGTAGACATATTGATCGATTCGATATTGGTCGAGATCATCGCATAGTCTCTTGTAACCTTGGCTTCCATGTAGTTATAGCTTTCTTTTATAGCATCTGTTTCAAGATTCCTAAAAAGGACACCTGCCATAACGCCAATAGGAACGAAGGTAAAAGCAAGGATCACAAGGGTGAATCTGCTATTTATTTTTAAATTGCCAAAAAAGCTTCCTTCTTTCATCCAAACCCTCGCACAATATAGCGACTTATTCCATTCCAAGTCTCTTCTTGTTCTCTATCATCTGTCTGGTCTCTTCTTCCATAAGTCTGTCGTAGCCAAGACTCGTACGCTGACTTATATACTCTTCCAATATCTCATCGAACTCTTCATCTGAACCTGCCAAAAGAAGCCTTGGAAGCGTAGTCCCCCACAGCTCTCTGCAGGCAGAATATATCCTTCCTATCTCCGAGTCCTCATTGATGATAACATCATACTGACCCAGATATGTAGTATAAGGATATGTCCACTCTTCAAGCTGCTTGAGAGGCTCTTCCGTCTCCATATGCCAGTCAAGCTGCATTACATTGTTCTGAAGCATCCAGTAGGTATCATCCGCTCCGTATATGGCATCATATGTCTCACGATCTGTAGAGAGGATCTTCTTAACATCCTCTTTCATAACAGGGACATCTCCTACCATATCGTATGTCTCACCTTCTATCCCCAGATACAAAAGCTTCTGCCCATCCTGACTTAACATATAATCTATGAACTTTATAGCCCTTTCAGGGTCTTTACAATTCCTGGATATAAAGGTCAGAGTCCAGCCAACTATACCATTAGAAGGAAGCACAGGATCATCGCCATTAGAATTCCTTGGACCGTCTACTGCTATGTAGATCTTATCAGGATCCTTGGCATAGAGCTCTTTCTCCTGATCTGCAAGGTCAGTCCTTTGATATAGCATGCAGAAGTACCGCCCCTCGCTTACCTTCTCACTTGTCTGTGTCCGCCTGTCTACGAAGATATCATCAGCCAGATACCCTTCTTCACATAGCTTTCTGAAGAGTTTGAGCCACCTTAGATACTCAGGGTCAGTCTTCCTGTCATACTTGACCCCGTCCTTCTCATAAGGAACCGCCAGGAAGTTCTGCAGATACTGGTCAAAAGATACGCACCCGTCTTGCTCAAATTCATGCGCGCCTATCGGTATAAGAGGCTTGCCGTCTACTTCAGGGAACATCTCACAAGCTTTGACCACAGCGTTATAGAAACCTTCCGGAGTACTCATATCAGGACTTCCTATAGCTTCATATATATCTTTCCTTACAAGAAAAGTCTGATTGGATGCGATATTGTCATGTTCTTCTAAATCTTTAGGAGTGTAGGTCGAGTTGGGATATCCGTAGATATTGCCATCACTCATGGTATACCAGTCCCTGACCATATCATCAGTCACATCGTAAAAAGAAGCATCGTACATATCAGCAAGCTCGTTAAGAGGATATACCATCCCCCTATCAAGCATCGTCTGGATCTGTGGCTCCCACCATCCTATAGTTACAATATCAGGCAGTGAATCTGAATCGATAAGTGACTCAAGCTTATTGGTCTCATTGCCCATAGGCGTTATGAAGTTTATATCTACTCCTGTATCCTTGGTGAACTTCTGAGACACCATATTCTCACCCCAGTCCGTAACAAACCAGGAATAGTTCACATACCAGTCAAGAGTTATGACATCTGTGTCTGCAGCAGGTACGCTTTCGCCCTCACCTGTAGCATCTGCGCATCCGGATAGCATGATAAGTGCTGATAAAAGAATATTAAATTTCCCCCAAATATGTTTTTTACCCACTTTACACTTATCCTTTCATTAAACAGCCAAAAAACAGATAGATTTGGCATAATTATATCATGTGTAGAGTTTCACTCAAACTTCCTACTTCATCAATAAAAGCTGCCACCTAAGTGACAGCTTCTATTGACCTTGTTTTTATTCTTTGACCGCACCTGCTGATATACTGCTAATAATATATCGCGAGAAGAAGCAGAACACAAGCAGGATCGGTATTACAGATATCGCTACTGCAAGATATGTAGCACCCTGGTTTCTGGCAGCATCTATGGATGCACGAAGGGTTGCCATCATAACAGGGAGTGTGAATTTCTCATTCTTGTTGAGGATTATCATCGGAAGCAGGTAGTTGTTCCAGTTGCCGATGAATCCCATGATACCCATAGTCGCCATAGCAGGTGATATTATGGGAAGGGCTATCCTGTGGAATGTATATATCTCTGGTGAGCCATCAATTCTTGCAGCTTCTACCAAAGACGGGGAGAGGGATGAGAGAATATACTGTCTTAGGAAAAAAACTGTCCCGGGAGCTGCAATTGCAGGCACTATAAGAGGTATATATGAGTTAACAAGATGAAGCTTTGTACACAGCTGATAGAAACCGATAAGTGACAGCTGTCCGGGGATCATCATGAATGTGAGGATCGCACCGAATATAACCTTGTTGCCTTTGAACTTGTACATTGCAAGTCCGTATGCTGTAAGAGCTGAGAAATATGCTCCAAGGAGCGTAGCAGGAACTGCAACTAATACACTATTGAACATACCTCTGAAAAGGTTGAAGTATCCAAATAGTATATCCCAGTTCTCTTTAAGATGAGTTCCGGGTATAAAAGTGAATGAGCTTGATATCTCAGCTCCGCTTCTTGTTGCATTGACTATCATGAGAGTGAAAGGAAGAAGACAGGTTGCAGCAAGGATTATGAGAAGTATATACAAAATGCCTTTTTTAATAGTAAAACCCATATCACTTCTCCTTTCTGTTAAATAATTTGATCTGCAACAGTGATACTGACAGGATGATCAAAAACAGTGCATATGCTATGGCAGATGCAAAGCCTGTCTGTACAGTACCTGAAGTAAATCCAAATTTGTACAGATACATCATAACTGTCTGAACTGAACCATAAGATGCTGTAGCCGGATTGACCATAAGGTATGGCAGATCGAACATCTGAAGTCCGCCAATAAGTGATGTGATAGCAACATACATCATGATGGGCTTAATAAGTGGAAGTGTGATCTTGCCAAAGATAGTCCATCTGCCTGCGCCGTCAATAGCTGCTGCCTCGAAGTAGTCCTTGGATATACCCTGAACACCTGCCATAAGCATGATGAATGAGTTACCAAACCACATCCAGGACTGGATCACCGCAATAGTAGGTCCTGCTGTTGCTGAGTTTCCGATCCAGTCAATAGGAGCATAATGTGCTCCAAAAAGCTTATAAACCTGATTAAGCAAAATATTAAAAGTACCAAATCTCCAGTCCAAAAGAGTACTGAAAAGAAATGCTACAGATGTTGCCGCGATAAGATTGGGAAGATAATACACAACCCTGAATACTGAAAGACCTGCCATCTTGTATTTGACATCACTAAATACCATCATAAGAAGGAATGCAAGTCCCAGCTGAAGTACAATGTTGACAGTCCAGATACGAACTGTGTTCCACAGTGCTATCCAGAAAAACTTGTCTGTCACAACTCGAGTATAGTTGTCAAGTCCGATAAAATGAGCCTGTCCCATAACTTTAAGATCTGTAAAACTCAGATACAGAGTACGAAGAACAGGATATACGCTGAAAATAAGAAATACTATTACGAAGGGAGCTACAAATGCGTATCCCCAGTTGTTATATGCAGTTAGTTTGCTTCTCTTTTTATTGATCTTACTCATAGTAACCTCGATTCTTTCTGTTTTAAAAACCGGAGAGAGGATCGATATTGGCACATTTCTACGCCACCAATATCGAACCATTAGTCTCTCCGGCGTGTTATCTTCTAGCAGAAATTACCTTGTTACTTTGATATCAGGATATGTAGATTCAATTGTGTCATAGAAGGTGTTAAGAGCTTCTTCCTTAGTAGCCTGGCCGGTCTTGATAGCTCCGATCGCCTGACCCCATGCATCGCCGATAACCTTGTCATACTTAGTTACCTTAGAATAATCGATGCCTTCAGCCTGCTCAAGCCAGAAGCTGTAGAGCTTCTCACCGCCGTATACTGCGTTCTCGTCATCCTTGTGCTTGTCAAGAGCAGAGATCAGTGATACTGTGTCACCTTCAGATGTCTCGATCCACCAGTCAGCTGTCTCTTCGTTAAGTGTGCAGAACTTGATGAAGTCCCAAGCAAGTTCTTTTCTCTCAGAAAGGCTTGAGATACCGATGTATGTACCGCCGCCAAATCCGTAAGCAGGTCCCTGACATACGCCCCATTTACCTGATGTCTCGCCTACATTGTCTCTCATTGTAAGAACACCCCATGAAGGAAGACCGAATGCGAATACTGTTGTCTTCTCAAGATCTGCTGTAGCTTCTTCGAAAGACTCTGCATCCCATACGTTAACTGAATCATCTTCGTAGTTCTGGATCTCAGCTGTAAGGATCGGAACCTCTCCGCTCATAGCCTGATACCATGGTGTTGACCACTGGTTAGCATATGCTGTGAGGTCGTCCTGGTAAAGTGAGATTACAAGGTCCATATAATCAAGTCTTGCCTGTGATACGTTAAGTGCTCCGTCTACAACCCAAGCGCTGTCACCTGAGAAATAGTTGATCTCAGAGTCTGATGCGAAGATTCTGTATCCTGCATCCTTAAGTGTGTTAGCTGTATCAAGGATTGTTCCATAATCTGCAAAATACTTGCCGATCTCTTCAGGATCATCTGTTCCGAATACTTCTGTTGCAATGTCTCTTCTATAGTAGATTCCTGCTGGTGTGATCTGATATGAAATAGCTCTCTGAACGCCATCTGCATCCTGACCGACTTTCCAAACATAATCTACGATCTGTCCTTCATAATCCTTAGCTCCAAGCTCGTCAAGATCAGCAAAGAATCCATTATCATAGAAGTCTTCAAGCATCTGAGGCTCGCCTACGATGATATCAGGCTCTGTCTCGCCGCCCATAAGAGCTGTCTGAACCTTGGTTGGATAGTCACCCGGCTCGATAACTACTGTTTCAACTTCTGTACCAGTCTGCTCTGTGTATCTTTCAGCAAACTGCTTAAGGTCAGATGCAAGAGTCCATACAACAAGCTTCTCGCCATTTGATGCTACTGCCTCACCGGAATTCTCTGTACTTGTTCCGTTATCTGCACCTGTTTTGCCATCAGATGATCCGGCGCATCCCACCATAGAAGCAGCCATAGCACCTACTAATGAGATTGCCATTAACTTTTTCAACTTCATAAAAATAACCCTCCTTGTTAAAGCACGTTTTGTGTTTATGCTTTGATTATAGGAGGGTTATAGGTGTCAAAAAATTATCCAAATTTTAAAATGGTGTCGTTTTTTTATATGGCAGGATGTTGGCAAAAAATAATATTGATCAAAATCTTTTGGTCAAAATAGCCATATAACGTTTTCATTTATCGTTTTCATATATCAGTCAAGATATATGTCTACTTTCTTATAAGCACCGCTTCTAAGGGCTATAGCTGCATCTGCCTTCATGACCTGGCCTATGATTTCTTTTTCTTTGCCTTGTACATCTGTTGCCACCATCTTAGTAATCTTGTATTCACCCGGGATATAATCTTTTCTTTCTCCAAGATGATATATGATATCAGTCTGTCCCATGAATCTGGCACTTATCACTTTGTCGCCATCATCTGACTTTAGAATCAGATACTCCGGAATAACAGGACTTGGTGCAAATACAAGTTCACCTGATTCAAGTCCAAAAGGCTTACTTCCAAACATCATGATCTTCCACATACTCATGAATTCTATGGTAGATCCGCTAAGTCTTGCCACAAAGCCCTTACCATGGATCTTGTCATCAGGACCTGCGCTACTTGCGATAAATGAAGAATTCTCATATATACTTCTTCCATATACTGAAGGATCCATAAATGGAACAAGGGCTGTGCGAAGATCGTCTATATACTCTTTGTATAGACCTGATCTTATAAGTTCAAGAAGGTACTTGTACTCCATATGAAGCCATATAGACTCATTTTCAAGCCAGCCCGGAGTAAAGCATCTGCATCTTCCAAGTTCATAAGAAGCTTCTGATAAAGGTGCATTTATTTTATACATCTTAAGCTTCTCATCATAAAGGTCACTATTTTTGATCCTGTCATAAAGTGATCTCTTCTTGTCAAGATCCATGGCTGTCTTAAGATATCTTACAGGGCCTTCTAAGAAAAGAGGTACCATGTTGACCTTAAATGATACAGGATGTATGCCATCATCGTCCTTGGTATAATCTGTCACATCGAAGTAGAAGTATGTAGGACATATACCATCTCCATATCCTATTGCCTTCTCAATACCCTTGTCCACGATCTCTTTAAATCTTGTAATAACTTTGGCAACTTCATCTGCTGATGTTCTTTCTACAACGCCGTCTATATTTTCAAATACATCATCCCAGTACTTCTCTTTCCTGTCATTGACAAGGTTCCAGTAGGATGCACCATCTCCAAGGTCATTGGATATATTATAAATATCGCTTACAAAATCCCACAGCTCTTTAAAGATAACAACGTCTTCGCCGCATCCCTTAAGACTATCAATAGTCCATGCAAGCATCCTTTCAAGCTCATAGCTTTCTGCCATGGAGGATCCAAGAAGTCCCGGAAGACCGTTAAGTGCATCATACCAGCCTGGCTTGCCGCCTTCCATCTCAACGCCCATCTGCTCAGGATCAAGTGCTGCAAATTTGGTAGTACACAAAAGGATCAGCTTCTCAAGAAGAGTTCCTTTATAGATATGGCCGTCTTTGGTTCTAAGCTCCTTGCCGGTATCCTGTCTTACAGTATCTGTATCAAGTGCATAATACTGTCTGATACCGCCTTCTGTCTCTTTATAGCGTCTGGCTCTTTTATTTATTTTCTTCTGAGAGGCAAAATAGGTATAATCCTTCTCAAAAAGAAGCTCCTGTCTCTTCTCAGGGTATAGTGAGAGGTACTCTTCTACAAGGTCAAGGTTGTAAGTCCAATGATCTGACCAGTAGCCCTCACCAAATGAAGCGTTAACATCAGCTGTGCTATTATCCATGATCTTGTCAAAAACATCACCGTCACATACAAGAGCAAGATGTCCCGGTGTGAAGTGCTTGTCCTTAACTACATCATATATAGTATTTCTAAACTTCTCTTTATCAAAGATATCGCCATCGTAATAGTCTTCAAGATGTGCGCTCAGAAGGTCTACATGGCCTTCTTCTATCTTAAAGATATATCCGGATAGTATATCTTCTAAAACAACTCTATCTATACTATAAGTAATCTTCTCTATACTAAGAGGATTGTAACCATCTGTCTGTATCAGAGAGTAGAACATCTTGATACCTGCTCTGTCTGTATATGGAGCAAAGAAGCTGTCCATCCTGCGGTTCTGATTGACATCCCTGAAGTTACCGTTGCCCTGAGAATAGAACTCCGGTGACATGGCAAAATAGTTATATTCTCTTTCAAGATCTCCGTGCTTTCTTGAATATACGTAGAATACCTTGTTATCACCGATCTTTATAGGAAGTCCTCCTCTAAGAACATTGTCCATAAAGGTATATCTGGTATACTCATCAAAATTCTTGTCTCCTGTCTTAGTTGAAACTATATCTGTAAGATCATCAGTAAGTTCTATGGCACGTTCAAGCTTTTTCTCAAAAAACTTGGGCGTAAGTTTTGTAAAAGTATTAGCCGAAGGTGCACTTTTTTCAGATGTGCTTTTTTCAGATACA
>NZ_JAILQF010000092.1 GCF_024699075.1 Butyrivibrio sp. | reverse complement strand
ACTTGCAAAGGAGTGCATTGTAGCATCAAGAAAGGAAGCGGGAAATGTAGATTATCATCTTTATACAGGTAAAGAAGATAAGACAAAATTCTTCTTTGTAGAAGTATGGAAGGATGATGAGGCAATCAATACTCATAATGCATCAACACATTTCCAGAAGTTTGTAGGAGAATTTGGAGATCTTGTTTCAGCAGCTCCTGTTATCGAACAGACAGTTATGGTTGAATAATATGACGTAAGAATTAAAGATATTTTTATTATGCCAGAAAAAGAATATGAATTTAGAGAGCCTGAAGATTATCTCTTCGGGCTCTTTTGGGGTTTATTGGTTACTTTTGAGTAACTGAGTAATAAAAAAGTGCGTACTTAATCTATTTATCATTTAGAAATATACTATAGCCATAGTAAGGAGTGTGAATTTTATGGATATAGCAAAAGTTATTGATTTTAGAAAAAATAGACATGAATTACCAAATGGTTATAAAATTTCTATTGAAAGGGGAATAGCTGCAGTGAGAAATTTCAGATTAGGCATTTCATATGGCAATGGAAACAATATGGATAATATAGAAAAGCTCGCCGCAGAAATAAAAGCAGCTGATGCCATCATCATTGGTGCTGGAGCCGGCATGTCTACTGCAGCAGGATTTATATATAACGGACCAAGATTTGAAAAATACTTTTTTGATTTTCAAAAGAGATATGGAATAAATGAAATGTATTCCGGAGGTTTTTATCCATATCCTTCAAAAGAGATTTTCTGGGCCTATTGGGCCAGATATATCTATGTAAACAGATATATGGATCCGCCTAAGAAAACCTATAATAAGCTTTATGAGCTTGTTAAAGATAAGGATTATTTTGTTATTACAACTAATGTTGACCACTGTTTCCAAAAGGCCGGATTTGATAAAAAGAGGCTTTTTTATACCCAGGGAGATTATGGGCTCTTTCAAAGTGTGAATCCTGATATAAAAAATACTTTCGATAATGAAAAGTGGGTTGTCAAAGCCATGGAATCCCAAGGTTTTATAAGAAACAACGATGGTATATTTGATATACCGGAAGATAAAAATATTAAGATGGTAATTCCTACAGACCTTATTCCAAAATGCCCGGATGATGGCTCTGATATGACCACCAACCTTAGAGCTGATAATAATTTTGTTGAAGATAAAGGCTGGCATAGAGCATCCGGAGCTTATGCTGATTTCTTAAGACGACATGAGAATCTTAGAGTTTTATATTTAGAACTTGGTGTAGGATCAAACACACCTGTAATTATCAAATACCCATTCTGGCAGATGACAGCAGCAAGTGAAAAAGCTACCTATGCCTGCATAAATTATGGTGAAAGTTATTGCCCTAAGGAAATAGATGATAGAAGCATCTGCATTGACGAAGATATTGATAAGGCTTTGGATGAGCTTAGGAGCAAATGCGAATTATAATATTGAAATAATTTTTCAGATAATCTGAAATCCTAATAGGAGTTATCTAATGAATCAGAGTGAAAAAAGACTTTGGCTTTTAAAATATTTACTTGGCGAAAACTATCATTATAAGAATACGCCAATTCCAACTGATAGCAGTGAACAGAAAGACATGCTAAGAGCACTTATGAATGTGCGTATGCCAATGCCTGTTACTGAAGAATTTCTTGAGATTCAAGACAGTTATCTTCAAACAGAAAATGCGTCTGTAGGATATGTAGCAATAGAAGATATGAGTCCCTGTAAAAAAAGTGCTCAAATATACATTTGGCAAGGGGATATAACAAGACTTACTGTAGATGCAATAGTCAATGCTGCAAATTCACAGATGCTTGGCTGCTTTCAGCCGCTTCACTCATGTATTGACAACATTATTCATTCTAAAGCAGGTGTTCAGCTTCGACTTAAGTGTAATGAGATCATGGAAAAACAGGGCCATGAAGAACCAACAGGAAAGGCTAAGATAACACCGGCTTATAATCTGCCCTGCAAATATGTACTTCATACCGTGGGTCCTATAGTTCAAGGTCCTCTGACTAAAAAGCATGAGCAGTTTTTGGCATCCTGCTATAAGTCATGTCTTGATATAGCAGAGGAAAACGGTGTTAAGAGCATTGCTCTTTGTTGTATTTCTACCGGTGTTTTCATGT
The DNA here is from genome assembly GCF_024699075.1 of Butyrivibrio sp. The sequence continues at coordinate 45 of NZ_JAILQF010000092.1, read as the reverse complement.
TTCCTAATCAGAGAGCTGCTGAGATTGCTGTAGAGACAGTTAAAA
>NZ_JAILQF010000135.1 GCF_024699075.1 Butyrivibrio sp. | reverse complement strand
GTAGGTTCCTATATGATCAGGGGAGATCCGAATCTGATATTTGGATCGCTGGGCTAAGCCTATACCCGTCAGGAGGAATCATTTTGAAAAAGATAAAAGCTTTATTTTTAATAATTCTGACAGTAGTTGTTTTGATAACTGCTGCCTATCCTGCGCACGCTTTTGATAAGGATATCCTTATTTCAGATTATGTAGAGGAGTTCTCCTTAAAGACCAAATGCAGTGCAGTCAGTGTGGCTATTGTTCAGGATGGAGGTTCTGAATTAATAGGGGATGCTGATGGCTTATATCAGATAGGATCATTAACTAAGGCATTTACTGGACTCGGAATACAAAAGCTTATAGGCGGCGGTATAATTAACGAAGATGATAAAGTATCCAAATGGCTTCCGGGATTTACAGCATATTATGGCAGTGACCCTTTTGATATAACTATTGAGCAGCTTCTTACTCATACAAGCGGATATACCAATAAAGAGGTCGATTACCCAAGTGCTCAAGACGATATGACCCTTATGGAATGGGCGGATACAATAAATAGAAGTAGTCTAAGTTTTGAACCGGGAGCCAGATACGCATATTCCAATGTTAACTATAATCTTTTAGGCGCGGTGATAGAGAGTGCAAGCGGCAGATCTTATAAAGAGTACATGGAGACAGAAGTTCTGCTTCCGCTTGGCCTTAAGAATACATATGTAGAAGTTTTAAGCGAAAATGTGTCCATAATACCAGGATCAAGGCTTGGATATCGCCATAGCTTTGCTTATGAGATTCCGGTAGTACCTGGAAAGATACCGGCAGGATATTTTTATTCCAATGCTAAAGACATGGCGAGATGGTTGCAGATATGGATGGGAATTGCTGATATCCCGGATGAATACAAGGACCTTGTGAACAGGGTAAAAGAGAACCTAGGTGACAGCGCAGATTATTATTCAGGATGGGAGCTTTTTGAAAACGGAACAATTGGTCATTCCGGAGGAACCCCCAATTATTCATCAAGAATTGTATTCTCTGATAAAAGGCAGATAGGTGTATGCGTCCTTACTAACATGAATGTTGCAGCATCAACCGATAGTTTATGCGATGGAATATATACTTTATGTGATGGTGGTAATAGCGGGAATATACAGATGGATGTCTGGACTGTATTTGATATGATATTCTCCTTCGTAACAGTAGTTGGATTATTGCTGATTGCTTTTTCTATTTGTATTAAAAAGCGTAGCGCTTTGATAGTGACAGAATTAGTTCTGATCATCCTTTTAATAGCTATATGTGTTATGATACCTATGATATTTGGAGCAGAACTTGGAACTATAATAATCACATGGGCACCTTACAGTTTTATTGGAGGACTGCTCATGCAATGTGCAGCTATAATCTCTATAGCTATAAAACTTTGGATAATAAAATGAGAATAGAGATTTCTATAGCTATTAAGCTTTGGATAATAAAATGAGAATAGAAAAAAGACAAGTAGAAGGGCAGCCTTTGACTGTCATTATAGAGTATCCCAAGTGGAGCGAATCGGTAGAAAGCCTGGTCAGAAAAATAGGCAGGATGGATATGGCGTTTACAGGAAGGATTGACGATAGATCCGTTAACGTAAGCTTATCCGACATTTATTATATTGAAAATGTCGAGAGAAAGCTTTTCCTTTATACCAAAGATACGGTTTATAGGTTTGACGGATCTATGTCAGATATTGAAGGGGGGATTTATGACACAGGGCTTGTACGAATATCCAGAACATGTATCATGAACACCGAATACTTAAGGGAGATAAGGCAGATAAGGAATAGTCATCTTGAGGCAATCATGGATAACGATGAGAAACTCATAGTATCTAGAAAATATCTTCCTGATATTAAGAAGATTTTTAAGAGGAATGGTATATGAAAAGAATCTTAAGAGATACATGTATATTGGCTGCATTAATGATACTGTGCGTCTTTACAGTTTCTATAATATGGGTTGGGCTTACAGATGAGATAAGACTTGTGATAGAACTTTTTCTACTGTCATTTATAATAACCCTGGCCAACTGGTTTATAGATGAATTCATTTCGCTCTCGATCCTGCTGTGCTACGTGGTAAAATATGTGGTCGCAACCGGAATAGTAATGCTATTTGGTTTTATTGCAGGCTGGTTTTTTAGAAGCAATTTCTGGATGGCATTTATTTATGTCGGTATCGTTCTCATTTTGGCATATTTGGTTGATGTCATTAAGACAAAGAAGGATATTGAATTCATTAATTCAAAGATAAAAGGACGATAACTTGAATATAAAAATAGGCAATACCGCTTCTTCGTATTGCCTATTTTTTACCATCAATTTATTCTGGCAGGACAACTTCAACAATCTCTGCATCTTCATAGTCACTTGTTCTTATGTAAAGAGATCTGACTTCTGACACATCGATTATACGCTGGAAGCAGGCTGACGATACAGCTTTTTCCATGGAATCATCCGTGTAATATGATGATCCGCCATTACTTATGTACTTGTAGTTAGTTCCATCTGTTAGCCCGACCCCCATAAATTCCGGGATTCCGTTACAATCCTCATACTCTTCAAGCTTGCCATTTACTTTATAATTTACAACAATCGAGATAGGAGTTATCTCAATAGTATCGATAGTGCTGTCTGTTCCTGGAACTTGTTTATTAACAGTGATCACCTTGGCATTACTTACCTGTGGAAGTTCAAGGTCAAAGCTCCAGCTTCCAGAAGCAGTAGGTGTAAGCTCGCATTTATCTGTATATATGCCAAGCTGTGTAAATTCCATATGGAGCGTCTGGCCCAGAAGGCTATCTGACATATCTGCAGCGGATACCATCAGGTTGTACTGAAGATCACCGTTTTCATCAACATAGTGCGTGATCATCTCACCATTTTCTGTAGTCTGGAGAGGAGTCCCATCTTCGTACTCACCCATGCCATCTTCATTAGGAACAATTCCGTCAAAAAAGCTCCCTGAACCATTTAACCATGAATGAATGCTGTCTGGATCATCCCCGAGATAGTATGTGGTTTCAGCTCCAGGCTCTTCAAGCCCTTCTACATTAAGTCCTGATACTTTAAAAGAAACATAGGCATAGTGGGCATCTGCGATAATAGTGTCTGGAACGATTGTTATGCCCTGATCTGTTACCGCATAAGCTGAATAATCTGGCTCTTCGGAATAAACAATTGCCTGCCCCTGCTCTATGAGGGTCTGCTGCTGAACATCTGTGGAGCTTACCATTCCGGTCATTCCTCGTCCCCAGAAATGGTGGATAGCTGCGACAGCAGTAGCTGTAACTGTTGCAAATAAAGCTATGCCGATGAATGCAGCAAATGGCAGATTTTTGCTTGCTCGAACCACTTTGATCTTTGTAGAATAATTATATGTATCAGCAACTATCTTATCATCTATGCCGGTCATGGCTTTAAATATATCTTCACTTCTCATGATGCCAGATAACCCTCCTTTACCAATCTGCCCTGGAGCTTCTTGCGAAGCCTTCCAAGAGTAACTGTAACATTGTGTCTTGTCATGCCATACCTGGTGGCGATGTTAGATATTTCTTCTGCGTAAAAATATCTGCTGGTAAAAATGTATGCATCCCTTTGATCTAGGCTGTTTACAAAATCTCTGATCATACTTTCAAGCTCTTTTTCCAAAATAGTGTCCTCAACGTCGTTACCGGCTGGAATGCACTCGGCAAGTTCATCCAGGACTTCGTTAATAACGCCGCCTCCACGTTTTGAACTTCTGCCTGCGTTAAAGATGTTAAGTGCCAGATCTCTTGTAATCTTAGCTATGAATGCTCTGAAAATCCTCGGCCTTGTAGGCGGAATGCGGTTCCACACCTTTATGTAGGTATCATCAAGGCATTCCTCGATGTCCTGTTCATTCCACAGTATGTTTTTGGCTATAGTTTTGCAGTATTTTCCATATTTTAAATCCGTCTGTTCTATGGCTTTTTCATCACGCCTGAAATACAGATCTATAATTTCTTCGTCTTTCATAGATGCTCCCTTCTTGGTATTTGTAAGCGCTTTACACTTATATAGCCAAGAAATATTTCTAAAAGTCACAATTTTATTTTATGACGTAAGGGTCAAAAGTCATATTATTGTATAGTTTATGAAGTTGCCTACAGCTAATGCGTTACATATGCTTTGTAGCTGTGGGCATTTGATTGTTAATTGCCCAAAATATCAGTTAATACAGACATCCAGTAGAAGACTACTGAAACTGATCAGAAAGTCAAATACATATTCGCCTGAATTATTGCAATAGCTTACAAACTCAGGGATATCCAATGTTATATCCCATTTAAGCTCATACGGTGCGTCCGGGTCTAGCGTTGTAATAGTCATACTGACTTTCTTGGCACTTGGATCTGTCATTTTGCGTGCTTTATTTAGGATATCATATTTTTCCATAGACACCTCCTTGAAATAAATATTTAGTTTTGCGTGTTATGTGGATTAAAGCCGGATGTCGGCCAGATGGAAGATCATACTTCCAA
>NZ_JAILQF010000134.1 GCF_024699075.1 Butyrivibrio sp. | reverse complement strand
ACAGATGCCGGATGTGTATTCAACGAATGAAGCTGAAAAGCTTTTTAATGATCTGAAAAAGTTCGTCGCTACAAAAGAGCAACGACTTGCTCATAAAATGCAGCAGGAGGAAAGGTTTGGATAACCTTCCTCCTGTTTTTTAATGGACATTGATTTTGACAAGCTTTAGTTGCACTTATAATTATTCTTCATAAAATGCAAACCAGTAATAAAAAGATAATTTTCACCCGATAATTTTTCTGTACAAGACCTTAATTCTTGTACAGAAAATGTTATAATTAAATCAATAATTGTATGCTGGAAATGGGAGGATCGCTTCGTGCGCCCTCCCATTTTGTTTTTAATCCTTTTCGACATATTACTTATGTAGTATTAAATCGTATTGTTGAAAAGGAGAACATATAAAATGAATAGGACAGAAACGGCAATGCAGCTTATGTCTGTACTTGCAACGTTTACGCAGCTCGGTATTTTAAGAGCTGAAGAAGCTCCAAGATTCGCATCAGATTACGTGTTGGGAGATACTTCAAAGCTAAAGCAGTTTTTGAGAACGCTCCCAGATGCATATGACGAGCAAAAAGAGAAAATTTTCAGTATCTTAAAGGAGAATTTAAAGTAATGGATAGGAATATTTTACTTGACAATGTGTGTTATACAGGCACAGATTATACCGAGTTTAAAAATCACTGCAAGGAACTTGCAGGCATTACAAAGCTCGTAAAGGCACATGGCAGAGAGTGTGAGATATACTCATATGTCGATACCAACGTGCATGCTAATGATCCTGATGAACCAATGACATGTTGGCTCGTGCAGCTCTCAGAAGACGCGATCTCAAAGACTTTTCTTAGAGATGAAAAACTTGTGGCAGGACACTTTAATGGTGAGCGCTACGGCGAAGAACTTTTCAAAGAGTTCACGAATGGCACGGGACTTATGATGCGTATTGGCGGAGAAAACTATCTTGTTTCTCCAGGCGCTATCAAAACACTGACAATCCGTTCGGGTGTTGGCGGTGATGTAACAACAGGACGTCATAATCTTATAAGGAATCTCCATCTTGCAGATGGTATTTATTATAAGAATGAACCTATAAACTTCGTCTATCGTGAAGTTGAAGACGAAAGCGGAAGACCTGTAAAAAAGATTTTTGCAGCCTTTGGCGGTGCTTATCAGCTTCTCCAACAGACAGTGCTTCTTGATATCATTGAGAAGTTCAAGGCAGAAGGTAAGATTGGTGGTTTAAAGCCGTATAAGTGGGCCGTGGATCACAGACTTACCTCAATCAGTTTTGACCTTCCTGATATAGCAGAAGATATAAAATCTGTTTACGGGATAAAGGATGAAATAGTACCTGGCATCATGTTAGAAACATCAGATACAGGTGATTCGAGTATTGTCATCAAAGGTACATACCGTATCGGAGGTTCTTATATTACTACTGACAGCGTACTTGCCAAACATACAAAGAGCCTTACAGCTGAACGTGTTATTGAGGATGCAGACAAAAAAATCTTCGAGAAGATCCGCAAGCTCCCTGAGTGTCTTATGGATCTTATGTCAAAAGAAGCTGCTGACTATTTATCTCTTGACCTTACGTCAAAGGATGGGCAGGACGCTAACATCGAAAGCATATCAGCTTACATGGATATTGCGTTAAGTAAGTGCTTGTCTAAGTTTCCGATGAAACGTCGTACTGCCTTAAAAGAAGCACTTATCACAGAGCTTAACCCTACCGCGCACTATACCTTGTATGATTTAGCTGTCATGTTCATAAAAGCCCCCGAAAGAATCGAGGCAGAACTTGACGCGCAGTCTATGAGAGATCTTCGTGCTGGTTGCGCACAAGTTCCTTATACACTTGCAAAAGCAACCCTGAAGGTCGGTGGCGTTCTAAAGCCTGAGTAATTCATTTTTTACAGAAATCTCCTTAGTCTATCTAGGGAGATTTTGTCAGCTTCGTGACAAGATTGTTGCGATTTAATTTTGGCATAAAAAGAGAGTAGACTTAATATCTACTCTCACCTATATCATCTTTCGATGAAGTTCTTATTGTTCTTTTTGAAATCGTCCATTACTTTCTGATTGTACCTATTCTCGCTTCCATATTTTGACATAATATTTGCCTTTGAAAGCTTGGTATTTTCAATATGTCTTATGTTATCTTTTGAATCAATAACATAATCAAGAGCGTTGATCCCAGGCCAGTAGAAAACATTTAACCCTATGGTTGATATAACAAAATGAGATACAAAACCTATAGCGATACCTATGACTACTGCTATAGCAAATACTCCAATTCCTGCTTCATTGAACTTAGTAAATGCAAAGATCTTATCTGTTAGTGATGCACTTTCGTCATAAATCTCAGATGATACCATTACATCTACAACTATGATGGTTGCAAGCGGAATACTGATTTTCTCTAAAATAGTAAATAACGCCGTTGGAATTGCAAAAAGAAATGCCACGATACTTGCAAGCGCTCTTTTAAAGTTTATCGCTGCAAGCTGTGTTCCGTAAGCTGCGCCTTTAACTGTGCCTATTAACTTTCCCATATAAATTGTAAATCTCCTTTATATCGCATGATTATTATATTCTGTTAAACTGTACAGGTCATATTCTCCTGTATCTAAGCTATCTACTGTACATAGAATGTAAGAACTATGATCTTAGAGTGTTTTCTGTACAACAAATTTTAGAGTGTTCTAATAATGATTCGGTTGTGGTGTAATCTTATGATTATTCTCCTGTACAATATGGGCGTTTTGCATTTGATGATGAGTGAAAACATGCAAGCATCTCAGCTGTGAATCATATATCATTGGCGGATTATCTTGAAGAATATACAAATTATTGTACAGAAAACAAATTAAAATTATAATTTAATCATATTATTCTTAAATTTTTAACGAGCAATTTTGCAAAAAGCAGTACAAAAATGCAGAAGGCGCCAAAGAAATCGACATTTTGATGTGCAGTAGATTAAATAACCCTAACACTTAAAATCAGTGGATATTATTTTATGACTCAAACAGCAGATTTAACAAGATTTACAATAAAATATCTAAAGGCGGCAATCGAGTCTCCTGAAAACGAAAATGTTTTCTATGGCCTAATCAGACAAAAACTCGATTTTGATATAAGGACTCTTCGTGGCTTAAAAAAGATCGTTGCAAATGAGGGCGGAATGTCAGATTACGACTATGAGATAATAATTGATCCTGCCTTTTATACAAAAGAAAATTGCATAAGACTTTATGCTCTTGGGCTATCAGAACTAATTCCTTATAAATTTTATGAAGATCAGGAATTTATAGATAGAGCCGGAGTAGATGAAATACCATCGGATTTTATTAAAAAATTCGTTGATATCGAAGAATTCACAATACGCAGGGGTATAAGATCTATAGGCGCAAATGCTTTTGAAAGCTGTAAAAAGTTGACACGTATCTTTGTAGAGGGTGATACACTTGAAGATATCGGAGAGTATGCTTTTTATGATTGCGTCGAACTAAAATACGTTGCATCGTCTGCGGCCCTCAGAAGACTTGGAGAAGCTTGTTTTTCAAATTCAGGCATTGTAACTTATGAATTCCATGAAAATCTTTTAGAAATCCCAAGAGAGGCATTTAGGGGCTGTGCTAACCTTCAGTGTATAACAGGAGTATCTTTCTATATCGGAGATAAGGCTTTTGAATACTGCTCTTTCCTTAATACATTCGAGGCTACAATACTTGGTACAGGCGAAAAGGCCTTTATGGAATGTTCAAGCTTAAAGAATGTTAAATTAAAAGCAGATATAATAGGTCGCAAATCATTCAAGGGCTGCGAATTACTGGAAGAAGTGAATTTTGAAAAAATCCCTCAGGAAATAGGGGAGGATGCTTTTGTTGACTGTACTGAAATTAATAAATTCAATATTAAGGGCAATCCCTATGAACTAAGATGCTGCGTAGGTTTTAAAGAGCTTGTACAGAATATTAAACTTGAATATATTGAAGGTAAAATCCATAATACTAGCCTAAATTTTGATAGGAGTGTTTCTAAAAGCCTTGAAATGTTGTGAGATTTTTATAGAAAGCAAAAGGGACGATTATCGTCTTTTTTAGAGTTGGCAGCAGGAAGAGGACTTTTATGATAAAGCTTATTCCTGTTTTTGTGCTTTTTATGGAATAGATCTTCTTATATCTTCCTGCTATTGATAGGATGAAGGGATAAAATGATTGTTTAGCCATAATGGAATCGATCATGGTAGTGTTATATACAGGTATAACTATCATATTATTGTATAGTTTATGAAGATGCCTACAGCTAATGCGTTACATATGCATTGTAGCGGTGGGCATCTGATTGTTAATTGCCCAAAATATTAGTTAATACATACATCCAGTAGAAGATTACTGAAACTGATCAGAAAGTCAAATACATATTCGCCTGAATTATTGCAATAGCTTACAAACTCAGGTATATCCAATGTTATATCCCATGTAAGCTTATACGGTGCGTCCGGGTCTAGCGTTGTAATAGTCATACTGACTTTCCTGGCACTTGGATCTGTCATTTTGCGTGCTTTATTTAGGATATCATATTTTTCCATAGACACCTCCTTGAAATAAATATTTAGTTTTGCGTGTTATGTGGATTAAAGCCGGATGTCGGCCAGATGGAAGATCATACTTCCAA
>NZ_JAILQF010000056.1 GCF_024699075.1 Butyrivibrio sp. | reverse complement strand
CCATGAAAGTCTCTCTGAGTTCTGGCTCATCTCAAGAGCAGATGTAGCAACACCACCAGCATTTGAAGCCTTACCACAGATGAAGAGTACACCATTCTCCTGAAGATACTTAGTAGCATCAAGAGTTGTAGGCATGTTAGCACCCTCACATACAGCATATACACCGTTAGCTACAAGTGCCTTAGCATCGTCAAGATCAAGCTCGTTCTGTGTAGCGCAAGGAAGAGCTACATCACACTTAATTGTCCATACACCGTGCTCGCCAGCCTTCTTCTCGTGATATTCAGCAGATGAACGCTGTGCAGCATACTCTGTAAGACGTGCTCTCTTAACTTCCTTAACCTCTTTAAGAAGTTCTACATCGATTCCTTCAGGATCATAGATCCAACCTGTAGAATCAGAACATGTAACAACCTTAGCACCAAGGCTCTGAGCCTTCTCGATAGCATAGATAGCAACGTTACCAGCACCTGATACTGTTACTGTCTTGCCTTCAAAGCTTGTTCCGTGGTCCTTAAGAAGTTCATCTGTGATATAAACAAGACCATATCCTGTAGCCTGTGTACGAGCAAGTGATCCGCCATATGAAAGGCCCTTACCTGTAAGAACGCCTTCATATACGTCTCTGATTCTCTTGTACTGACCATAGAGATAACCGATCTCACGTCCACCTACACCGATATCTCCTGCAGGAACGTCTGTATCAGCTCCAATGTGACGATAAAGCTCTGTCATGAAGCTCTGGCAGAATGCCATAACTTCTCTATCAGACTTACCCTTAGGATCGAAGTCTGAACCACCCTTACCACCGCCGATAGGAAGGCTTGTAAGTGAGTTCTTGAATACCTGCTCGAAACCAAGGAACTTGATGATACCAAGATTTACTGAAGGATGGAAACGAAGTCCTCCCTTGTAAGGTCCGATAGCTGAATTGAACTGTACACGGAAACCATTATTAACCTGTACCTGGCCCTTATCATCTACCCACGGTACTCTGAAAAGGATCTGTCTCTCGGGTGTTGTAAGTCTCTCAAGAAGAGCTTCCTTACGGTACTCATCTTCGTTAGCCTCGATAACTACTCTAAGAGATTCAAGTACCTCTTTAACTGCCTGGTGGAATTCAGGCTGTGCTGGATTCTGTGCTACGACTCTGTCGTAAATCTCGTCTACATATGACATATTGATACTCCTTCCCGCGTATATCGCGTAAAAAATAATCTAACAAGCAAAATCAAATCCCAACAACAACTTTTTCATCTGCAATTCCAAAGTTTGAAATCTAATCTTAACTTGAAATTTATTATTTTATAAAAAAAGAGCAATAAAGATCTAATGATCTCTACGCTCCATTGTGCAGACACCTTTGTCATAAGTTCAATATTATGATCGTATCAGCCATTGATACAATCGCATGCATGAATAATTGTATTCATATATACAATTCTCATCCACATCTGTGGATTATTATATTACCTTAATTAAAAAATTTCAATACGCTTTATTGCACTAAAACGTCAACGCTCTAAAAGTTATTATCCATCATTTTGCACAAAGATCGAGTCAAGTATATTGATCTAAATTAATCTGTGACAATTTTGATCAATTTTCCCAAATGTTTTGGGAACGATGACTCGATCCTTATAGTAAAAATCAATTATTATTTTGTAAGATATTCTGTCTTTACATAACCTTTTATGCCGTTATATTCAACCTCGCACCATCCATCGGCACGATAGTTAGTAACCTTTATCTCATCTCCCTGGTAAGCATTTCCAAGGATTTCAGAATCAGTACTTGCAGATTTTCTGATACGTACTGTCTCTTTGACATGATAGGTTCCTGTACTTGTTACAGCACTGCTATCTGAAGAATCGTCAGTATCTTCTGTCTTTGAATCTTCAGTATCTGAAGTAGTATCAGTCTCTGTAGTACTATCATCACTTTCTTCAGAAACCACTTCAAAATACTCGGTACGAACATAGGCTTCTCCGCCATCATACTCTATCTTACTCCAGCCATTTGCAAGAGCCTCTATCTGTGTGAACTGCTGTCCAACCTCTGTCTTTCCAAGTACATCAGCATTAGTTGAGTCTGAGCTTCTTATCTTAACAACTGTTGTTGCCTCTATTATGACTGTACCACTTTGTGTTTCTTCTTCAACTTCTTCAGTTGTCTCTTCAGTGCTCTGATCTGCTGTGCTTGCACTTGCAGCAGAATCATCTGATGCAGCTTCATTCGATGCATCAGTGGAAGCTCCTGATGAAGCCGCTGTTGCAGATGCAACTTCCTTACCTACGCTCTTATTAACCTCTTCTGAGAAGTTAGTAAGGAATGCGCTAAGCTCAGCATTCTCTTCAATCATAGTATTGTAATTAACAGCTACTTCATTACTAAGATCTATAAAATCGTCCTGAACACTTAAAGCTTCGATATATTCAATGATCTCATCATCAAGCTCACCAAAATACAGATAATATTCACCATCTTCATTGGTTCTGATGTAATAAGTCTGAAGTCCGGGTACCTGCTGATCAAATCCATCAAAATACAGTTCAAAATAAACGTATGTTACATATGCTCCTGTTTCAGGGCCTTTCTTGGTATAGACCTTGATAGCATCAAACTTCTCATAATACTGTGCAGATACTTCATATCTGATAAGAGCGGGCTCTGTAAGACCTTCTGTGATAGCATTAATGGTATCCATATCACCAGTTGCCTGAGCATCATAAAACTTCTTGATAAGAGCTGTGATCTCCGGATATGCATCCTCTTCCATCTCAACTTCTATAGCATCAGCTGTACTGCTTTCGACAGCAGATGCAGTCATAACACTATCTGAAGAAGTAGACGCTGTTGAAGCACTAACTGATGCAGTCTGATTATCATTCTTACCGGCACGAGCTGCCAGAAGAATGGTAATAAGTAGACATACAACCAAGAAAGCTGGCATTACGATTCTTTTATTATCAATTATATAAGTGGCAAGATTAAACTCACTTTTACGAAAAGCTTCCGGCTTATTTTTATCATTTTTACGTATCATTTCAATGTAACCTCTTATTTACTATATTAATCTTGGATAAGTGCCTTATACATCACCATGAAACTTAATAGCTGTCATTTATAAATCTATATAATAATGCACCCGACAGGAATCGAACCTGCATTAAAGGCGTCGGAGGCCTTCGTTCTATCCATTAGACTACGGGTGCAGGAGTCATTCCCACTTATTCTTAGGTCCCGAATTTACTCCGGGACCTTAAATGTTACAAATTTATTACGCACCAATGTATAATATCATATTAAGCCATTCATGTCCATGTTTTTTTACGCAAGTCCAGTTTTTAACGCTATTTCGTAATACTCAAAGACCTCGTCTTTAGCCCTGTCATAATAATAAACGTTGTCAGATAAGACATCTTCTGTTTCAACTTCCGTCATGTTTACGTATCTGACCATATCATAAAGTTCAGCCGCCTTATCTTTATCAAACTTGTCATCATCATCTATCATAAGTATAAGTTCATGAACAGAAGAAGGTAAAATATAAAAATTACTGTCATATTTATGAGATAGAGCACAAAGAAGTCCGGGACTTACCAATGTAGCAGCTCCATAGGTTCTGTCATTATTAGTCAGTATCTTAAGAAAAGACAGATTATCCTCTTCCAGTGAATCCTCAAAGTCTCCCTCTTCTTGGCTAATACCAAGTGAATTATTAACGACGTTCATAAGCGGAAGAAGCTCATAATCGTTCTTTTTAATAGCATTAGTACATGCTGCTTCATAGAGATCTTCCTCTTTGATATTCCACATGTCCACATGTTCATTTTTAATCATTATAACCCCTTCTGATATCTTATCACCTACACAACAGAAGTATGTGATCGCAAGATCCATAAGCTTTCTATGTGGCATACCGCTTAGAATCGTAAGATTCTTATCATAATTGATAAGTTTTACCATTATTCTGTCACGCACCTTGTCATAATCCTTAAAGTAGTCCACATCAAAATTCTTGTCCTTACTTCCAAGCCTTGCGATCTCTACCCTGTTAATGATATCCAAAAAGCTGGCTCCATCCTTAAATGCTTCATACATAGGTTCTAAATATATAACCTCTGAAATCTTGGTTCCGGGTGTATTCACATTAAGGCAGTTATAGGTAACACCATTATTCTTGCTTATCTCACTGATGCTTACCTTGCTCTCCGGGTACTTCTCTGACATATAAGATACTATCTGCTCACAAAATGATTTAAATTCCATAATTTATACTCTCCAAAAATTATTTAAACTTTTTACATACTGTTTTACAGTCTTTGCATTCATTTACACGAACGGCATTTACGCCCTTTTCATGCATTTACGCACTTTAATTCATTTACGCACTTTAATTCATTTACACACTTTAATTCATTTACACACTTTAATTCATTTACATACTTTAATTCATTTACATGTTTTAGATGCAAACCATTCATGCGTTTTAGAATTTCAGACAACAAAAAAGGCAATAGAACTATCCCAAAAGATAATCCTATTGCCTTACAGACATATTAATATTCAGAGAATATAAGACTGGTACTGAGCATTAAACTCTTGAAAGGTACTCGCCTGTTCTTGTATCAATCTTGATTACATCACCCTGGTTAACGAACAGCGGAACTGATACCTGTGCACCTGTCTCAACTGTAGCAGGCTTTGTAGCACCTGTTGCTGTATCGCCCTTGAAACCAGGCTCTGTCTCTGTGATCTCAAGCTCTACAAAAAGAGGAGGCTCGATTGCAAATACGCTTCCGTTGTAGGAATTAACTTTGCACATCTCGTTCTCTTTAACGAACTTCATTGAATCGCCAACAATATCCTGATTTACAGCGATCTGCTCATAAGACTCAGTATCCATGAAGTTGTAAAGATCTCCATCATTGTAAAGATACTGCATGTCTTTTCTCTCAATATGAGCCTGAGGGAATTTCTCAGTAGGTCTGTAAGTTGTCTCGATAACACCACCGTTGATGATATCCTTAAGCTTTGTACGAACAAAAGCTGCGCCCTTACCTGGCTTAACGTGCTGGAACTCGATGACCTGGCAGACCTTGCCATCTACCTCGATTGTAACACCATTTCTGAAATCACTGGCTGTAACCATAAAATCCTCCTGATAATAACATATAAAAGCAAACTGGATTTTGTGCCATAATGGGCTCACTAATCCAATTTAACAATTCTTTCTTAAACAACACATCATAGTTTATACTAATAAAGGCTATTTTGTCAACATATTATATATTAACAAGCCTAATTTTTGGAATGCGCTATAGCATGATCAATAGCTTCAAGATATCCCTTAAGACCATGTCCTACTATCTGCTCATCGCATGCAGGAGCAGTAACAGAGTTAGCTCTGAAAGATTCTCTTGCATTTATATCCGATATATGAATCTCTATCTTATAAATATGTTCAAGGCTCTTTAATGCATCATGTATCGCATAGCTGTAATGCGTATAAGCTCCGGGATTAATAATAATTGCATCTGTCTTGTTAAAATAAGCTTCCTGAAGCTTATCAATGATCGCACCTTCATGATTGGACTGGAAACATTCGACATCTGCTCCAACTTCTCTTGCCTTATCATTTATTGTACCGATCAGATAATCATAGTTCTGATCGCCATAAACAGCTTTCTCTCTAATACCCAGAAAATTAAGATTAGGTCCGTTAACTACTAAAATCTTCATATGATTTTCTCTTACTCTTTCTTCTAGTCTCTTTTATTACCAATTTCTTTTTACTACTGTTTTCTTTTATTTCTAATTTCTTTTACTACTAATTTCTTTTATTACTGATTTTCTTTACCCTGATATTCTTTATTTGCTTCTGGATCTTCACCTGATATCACAGCCCGAGCATCTTTATTATCTCATCTGCAACATTTAAAGGTTCTTTTCCATCAGTATCTATTACTATATCAGCTGCAAGCTCGTAGAACTCATTTCTTTGATCGATCATCTCTTTGATCCTGGCTTTTGGATCTTCAACCTGAAGAAGCGGTCTTGTAGTATCTCCCTTTATGCGCATATATACTGCATCAGGAGATGCTTTAAGATATACAACTCTGCCAAGCTTTGAAAGAAGTCTTCTGTTAACTTCTCTAAGCGGAAGGCCTCCTCCAGTTGCAAGTACAAGTCCGTCATGCTTTTCTTTGGTAAGAACTTCAAGCTGCCTTGTTTCCATATCTCTAAATGCAGCTTCCGATTTTGATGCGAATATATCAAAGATCGAACTTTCATAAGTCTCTTCTATAAGGCTGTCTGTATCAAGGTTCTCATAAGAGAGTTTATCCGCAAGTATTTTGGAAACAGTAGATTTACCGCTTCCCATATATCCTACAAGGACTACATTCTTCTCATTTTCAAGGCTGTCGCACATTGCCTTATAAACCTTATCACACTGCTCCTTTTTTACCGAGCAGCCTGTCCAGAGCTCATAAGCATCAACTCCTTGATATAAGAGCATTTCAAGACCGCTGTAAACCTTAGCACCTGCTTTTGTTGCAAGCTGCATGAATTTAGTATTCATAGGACGATAAACGATGTCATAACCTGTATGCACCAGTTTATAGAATTCCGGGTCTTCAATTATTGCCTTGTTATTATTTGGATGCATGCCAACGGATGTTGACTGGATACAAAGGTATCTGTCCTTAGGGATCTTATCGTACTGATCCATGGGAAGTGCTATAAGTCTGCTACCAGGCACTTTCTGACTTACTTCATCTGCAACTTCTACAGCTCTTTCTACGGTTCTGTTAAGGATATAGATAACTTCAGCACCCTCTGTCGCCATAAGAAGAGCTACAGCTCTTGCAACTCCGCCTGCTCCAAGGATTATTACCTTCTGGCCTTTAATAGATATGTTCTGGTTTAAAAGAGATCTCTTAAGGCCTGTCATGTCAGTATTATAGCCCTTATAACCTGTTCCATCCTCAGTTCTTACAAGAGTATTTACAGCTCCGATTTTTTTAGCAAGAGGATCTATTTCTTTAAGAAAAGGAATTACCGCTTCCTTGTGCGGTACGGTTACATTCATTCCCAGAATATTAAGAGCAAAAGCTCCCTTAACAGCATCTCCCACATTTTCCGGATCGACATCAAAAGGAACATAGACAAGATTCTTGCCAGTCATATCAGCAAGGCTGTTATGTATAAGCGGTGAAAGTGTATGTCCGGCAGGATGTGCCAGTAGTCCGCAGGTTAAAGTCTTACCATCAGTTTCGTTCAAGCTTAGTTCCTCCCAATATCAGGCCATTTACAACCATTTTTCTTTATATATCTTTTGTAAAAAAATAATACAATCCATTCAATGCGTCTCTTGATGACAATCTGTATCTCTTCCTTCTTGTCAATCTGATCAACCAGATACGATTTGATCCCTACTCTTTTTGCTCCCCAAACGTCTGTAAAGAGCTGATCCCCTACAAAAAATGTATTAGTGTCATTTGTGTTCATAAGCTTCATTGCACTAAGATAACCTTTTTTCATAGGTTTATTAGCTTTGTATATATATCTGCTTCCTACAGCATCAGCAAAAGTTCTTACTCTTGGCTCCTTATTATTAGAAATAAGAACAGTGTCAAAGCCTATGCTTTTAAGTCTTTTAAAAAGAGCTATTGCCCTATCATCAGCCGGAGCTCCATGAGGAACGAGTGTGTTATCAATATCATATATAACACCTCGATATCCAAGCTTATATAATTCTTCGTAAGGTATGTCATAGGATGACTTTGCAGTAGCATCCGGATATAAATAATGTTTCACAAAACCTCCAGGTTAAATAATTATTAGATTCAGACAATTCCAGCGGATCTAAGAAGCGTCTTGGTATAATCTGATGAAGGATTTCTGTATATCTCATCAGTTACTCCGTACTCAACAATCTCCCCGTCTTTCATAATAGCAACATGATCACACAGATTATACACTACCCTAAGATCATGCGAGATGAACAATATCGAAAGATCCAGCTTTTTATGAAGTCCGTCAAGAAGTTCAAGTATCTGTGCCTGAATAGTAACATCAAGTGCTGATACAGGTTCATCAGCTATTAGTATCTTGGGATTTTGCATAAGACTTAGAGCAATACTGACTCTCTGTCTCTGCCCGCCTGAAAGCTGGGACGGATATCTGTTTATATAGTCCACGGGAAGTTCAACCTGCTCACAGACATTCTTTATTCTCTCTTCCATCTCTTCATCAGTCCACTTACGCTTCCTGTCTACTTTAAGAGACTCTTTTAAGATCCAGTGAATGGTTCTTGCAGGATTAAGACTTCCGTACGGATCCTGAAATATCATCTGGGGATATTCATCTGTTTTGACAATAGAACCGGTATAATCCTTATTTATTCCCATAATAGCTCTGGCAAGCGTAGATTTACCGCTTCCACTCTCACCTACAAGCCCAAGAACTTCACCTTTATATACAGTAAGTGACACATTTTTAAGCGCTTTTATTTTTCCTTTTTTTTCGAAGATACTCTTTCTGCGCTTATCATAGTATACACTTAAATCATTGATCTCAATTGCCTTTTCATTCCATTCATTCATATAAAACGCTCTTTTTAATAGATTATTATAATTACATCGTGAATTATCTGTAACAAATTCTTCAAGCTGTAAAAATCACCATTGACAGATTACTTATCTACTTCTTACTCTTTTTGCCAGATTCAAGATCAACACTTGGTATTGATGCTATAAGTTTTCTTGTATACATATTTTTAGGTCTTGTAAATATTTCATTTACATTTCCACTTTCAACAACTACACCCTTTTGCATTACAAGAACCCTTGAACATATCTGCCTTACAAGACTAAGATCATGTGATATGAATATGATAGATGTTCCTTCTTCTTTGTTAATAGTCTTTAAAAGTTCTACTATCTGTGCCTGAACTGTAACATCAAGTGCTGTTGTAGGTTCATCGGCTATAAGTATCTTGGGATGACCTATCATGGCTGCAGCTATCATGACACGCTGTCTCATTCCTCCTGAAAGTTCATGAGGATACATCTCATATACCCTTTCAGGTTCATGAAGTCCTACCTTGGCCAGCATATTTATAGCTCTTAATCGTCTTTCTTTTTTGTCAATTTCAGGATGATGGATCCTGAGACTCTCCTCAGTCTGCCATCCTATCTTTTTGACAGGATTAAGAGATGTCATAGGCTCCTGAAATATCATTGATATCTCATCTCCCTGAAATGTTCTTAACTTATGACGATTACAGGTAAGAAGATCTTCTCCTTCGAACATAATACGTCCGCTCTTGTACATATCATGTCTGCTAAGAAGGCCGGCTATAGCAAGTGCACTAAGACTCTTACCTGAGCCGGATTCACCAACTATTCCGACTATTTCACCCTTGGACAGCTCAAGATCAAAATCTTCTACTGCTGTCTGGGGCTGTTTATGGTCATGAAATTCTATATGAAGATCATTTACAGACAAAATCACTTCGAAATTATCACTACTACTCATAATAATCTCCGGCCCTGTCTTATGTATGCAAGGCCTTCTTTCTACAATTTTTTATGCTTTCTTTCTAAGTCCTTCTCCCAAAAATGAGAATCCAAGAACCATCCAGACTATTGCAAATCCCGGTCCAAGAACACATAAAGGATTTTTGATCATAAACTGCTGAGCGCTTGAAAGCATATTGCCAAGACTATCATAGGGAGGCTGGGAGCCTATTCCAAGATAGGAAAGGCCAGCTTCAGCAAGAACCGCATTATTAAATCCTATAAGGATGGATGACCATAATACGCCTCTTATATTAGGCATGATATGCCTGAATATGATCCTAAGATCAGAAGCTCCCTGAATCCTTGCATTTTCTACATAGTCCATGCTCTTGCAACGCAGAACTTCAGATCTTACTATTCTGGCAAAACTTGGAATGAAAGCAATACCAAGGGCCACCATAACTACCAGGTTACCTGAATCAAAAAGACTGACTATAACAAGGGCTAGAAGTATCGAAGGAAATGCAAGCATGGCATCTACAACACGCATGAATACTTCGTCAACAAATCCGCCAAAGTATCCTGTTATAGCACCAAGTATAGTTCCTACTCCTGCACCTATGATCATAGTCCCACATGCAATAAAAAGAGTGATCCTGCTTCCGTACATTACACGGCTGAAGATGTCTCTTCCTTTATTGTCCGTTCCAAGAATATGCCTTAATGATATGCCTTGAAGCTTTTCTGAGGCACTCATCTTAGTAGGATCATATGGAGTCCAGAACATTCCGACAACAACTATAAGGAGCATTATACCTGTAAGGATAATCCCCCATAAAAGGAATGAATTAATTTTTTTATCACTGCCTAATTTAATCTTTAATAGTTTCAATTCTAGGATCCACCAGTCTGTATATAATATCTACAATAAAATTCACAACCATTACCAAAATCGCAATTCCCATTATAATTGCTTCAACAACAGGATAATCTCTGTTATTGATCGAAGTAAGAAGCATACGTCCAAGCCCAGGGATATTAAAAACCTGCTCAATTACGATCGAACCGCTGACCATGTCAGCAAGTGCCATTCCCATAAAGGTGATGACAGGTATCATTGCATTTTTAAGTACATGTCTGTATAGAACACCTCTTGTTGTATTGCCTCTACTATATGCTGTTCTTGTATAATCTTTGGAAATTTCATCTATAACACTTCCTCTAAGGAGCTTGACGCTCATTGTAATTTTGGGAAGAGCTATGGCTATTGCAGGAAATATCAGATATTCGATAAAACCCCAGAAGTCTTTTTTATAAGATACAAAGCCGCCCGGTACGAACAGATGAAGTGTGAGTCCGAACACAAGAGTAAGGATAATACCGGAAAAGAAAGGAGGTATAGCCATAATGATCTGATCAAGTACTACAACCACCTTATCTATGGTTCCGCCCTCATGCCTTGCTGTAAATATTCCAAGCGGAATAGATATGACTATCATAAGGATGAATGCCATAATAGCAAGCCATATAGTGATCGGTATCTTATCAAGTATAAGTTCTGATACGCTGCCATAAGAATAGGACTGTCCAAGATCACCATGAATAAAAGCCCATACCCATCTGAAATAGCGCACATATAGAGGATCATTAAGACCCATTTCTTCTCTTAGAATTGCAAGCTGATTCTCTGTAGCCTCTATTCCAAGGATCCTTGTAGCAGGGTCTCCGGGTATTAAGTTAAAAGCAAGGAACACCAGAACTGATACTACAAATAATGTTAACAGCATCATTCCGGCTTTCTTTAAGATATACTTCACTTCTTCGTCCTCCAGGACAATTTTAAATCTATAATAGGATAAATCAAAAATCGTATTATTGTAAGATTTATCTCCTTAAAAATAGGGTCTGACTTCCAAAAAGTCAGACCCTTTCACATGTCAGATTTTTCAGATCACTCCGCAAGCTTTATCTTTGCAATATCCTGTACATAAAGCGGATAGAAAGTATAACCTGTATACTTACTATTAAGAGCTACGAACTCAGGAAGATCCTGGATATATATAGCTGCCGCTGTTTCTGACAGAATTCTTTCACATTCCTTATAATACTCTACCTGCTCAGCATCATCAACTGTAGCCTGTGCTGCAGCAAAAGCCTTATCATAATCAGCATTGGAGTAATTGAACATATTGTTGTGTGCATCAGAAGTATAACGATATAAAAGAGCAGAAGCATTAAGTGTTGATGCATCAAAGCCTACTACAGTAGCTTCATAATCTTTATTACCATATACATCTTCAAGCCATGTATTCCACTCGATTTTCTGGATCTTAACTGTAACTCCGATTGCTTCAAGCTCCTCAGCAATTACCTCTGCAGTATCAATGTGAGGTGTATAGTTTGAAGGAACTTTTACTGTGAATGTAAATCCATCAGGATAACCAGCCTGTGCAAGTAACTCTTTAGCCTTATCTACATCCTGATTATAAGTGTCATTAAGTGACTCGTCAAAATATTTACCGAATGAAGGGAACATAGCTGATCCAATCTCTACTCCGGCACCGTCAGATACGAAATCCATGATCTCCTGAGGGTCTATAGCATAGCAAAGAGCCTGACGTACAAGCTCATTGTCAAAAGGTGCTACAGCATTATTAACATAAAGTGCCTGAACCAGATTCATCTCTCCTTCATATATGTCAAAAGAGTCTGAAAGCTGACCTGCCTGGCTGCTTGTAACACGTGCATACATATCGATTGAACCGCCTTCAAGATCTGCTACGATATTATCAGGATTAGCTTCTACCTTGAATTCAACATTCTTTATGTGTGCTGCATTATCTGTATCCCAGTAATCATCAAACTTCTCAACTACAAGGTTCTCCATAGCTGTACGTGATACGAACTTGTAAGGACCTGTTCCAATAGGATTAGTTTCAGCATCTTCTATATCCTTAGGCATGATCGCAACTGTACAATAGCTAAGAAACTCTGTATTACCGGTGCTAAGTGTCACCTTAACATGTGTATCATCAACCTTTTCGATAGATGCAACATCTTCGAATATAGAAGCACCTGTATCCTTATAACGCTGAAGCGAAGCAACTACATCATCTGCGGTAACAGTATTTCCATTATGAAAAAGTACGTTATCACGTATAGTAAAAGTATATTCTGTAGCATCATCTGAAATTTCATATTCAGAAGCAATTGCAGGATTAAGATTACCATTTTCATCAGGCTTAACAAGGCCTTCAAAAATATTGAAAAGAACTTCTCTTGTTCCTGCAGACTGTGCGATATGTGGGTCAAGACTATCAAGATCCTGGGGGATACCCACTGTAAATACTTCTTCAGAAGCACTCTGTTCCTGCTCAGAAGCACTCTGTGCCTGCTCAGAAGCACTCTGTGCCTGCTCAGATCCGCTTTGAGCTGCATCAGTACCTGATGCTTCATCTTTCTTGCCGCATCCAGCCATCATAGTAGCTGACATTGCCAGGGCGCATACAGCTGCAAGTCCTCTTCTTACAGCCATTCCTGACCAAATATTCTTTTTCATAATACCACTCCTTTTAAATAGATATATATTCCTGGTTAAACCATAAGATAATTAAGTTTTAAGAATCTTTAGAAGAACCATCAACCTCTTTATTCATTACATCCTTAAGTTCATCCATGAATGTGTTGATATCTTTGAATTCTCTGTAGACGGACGCAAATCTGACATATGCTACAGGCTCAAGGTCCTTCATCTTATTCATTACAAGCTCACCTATCTCACGGCTTGGAATCTCACGCTTTTCCATATTGAAGATCTCAGCTTCAACGCTGTCAACCAGCTTAGTGATCTGTTCTGCACTAACAGGACGTTTATGACAGGCTCTTAGAATACCTGCTTCTATCTTAGATCTGTCATAAGGTTCTCTGTTATTATCTTTTTTAATTATAATTATAGGAATCGTTTCAACCTTTTCATAGGTCGTAAAACGCTTACCGCATGAGTCACAGATACGTCTTCGTCTTATGGATGTATTATCATCTGCCGGACGAGAATCAATTACTCTTGTTTCGTCTTTACCGCAAAACGGACATTTCATAGCGGTTTCCTCCCTCTATTTTGCTGATTTCTAAAAAACGCTTCAGATGCAGGCACCTGAAGCGTTTAAAATTGTTTTCTGATTCGCAGATATTTACTTCTTCTGTAAAAACTCAGGAATCTTAAGCGATTTAGGCTCTACAGTAGATCTTACGCTGCTATCGCTGCGGAAGAAAGTCCTTGAAGATGTCTGTGGTTCAGCATCAACTGTAGGCTCTGCCTGTGCAGGCTGCTGTGTTGGCTGCACTGGCTGTGTCATTGTCTGAGGATTTACAAAAGGTCTTGGCTGCGGAATTGAATTAGTTGTAACAGGTCTTACAAATGGCTGTGCTGCCTGTGGTCTTGCACCTGTGTTTGCAGCCGGAGTAGCCTGCGGAGCTGCCTGTGGTGCAGCCTGTCTTGCAGGAGCAGATGAAGCCTTAGCCATATTCATAGCCTGAGCACGATCTTCGATTCCTGTAGCGATAACTGTAATATTACATGTATCAGACTGAGACTGATCATATACAGCACCGAATATGATGTTAGCTCTCTCACCGGCAAGTTCCTGTACATAACTTGCAGCATCAGATGCATCAGCAAGTCCGATATCACCTGAAACATTGATGATAACATCAGAAGCACCGGAAATAGTAGTATCAAGAAGAGGACTCTCAACAGCAAGCTTAACAGCATCTGCAGCCTTGTGATCACCAGTTCCTGTACCAATACCGATGTGTGCGATTCCCTTACCCTTCATTGCTGTCTGTACGTCAGCAAAGTCAAGGTTAATAAGACCAGGTACATTGATAAGATCAGTAATACCCTGAACAGCCTGCTGAAGGACTTCATCAGCCTTCTTAAGAGCATCGGGCATAGATGTACGACGGTCTACGATCTGTAATAATTTATCATTAGGGATAACGATAAGAGTATCTACGTTATTCTTGAGATTTTCAATTCCCATAAGAGCATTCTGCATTCTGGTACGTGCTTCAAAGCTAAAAGGCTTTGTAACAATACCAACAGTGAGAATTCCCATATCTTTAGCTGCCTTAGCAACTATAGGTGCTGCACCTGTACCGGTTCCACCACCCATACCGCATGTAACAAAGACCATATCAGCACCTTTAAGTGAGCTGTTGATCTCTTCCACGCTTTCTTCTGCAGCTTTCTCTCCAACTTCAGGTTTAGCACCAGCTCCCAATCCCTTTGTGAGCTTCTCTCCGATCTGCAGAAGTTTCGGTGCCTTACATAATTGAAGAGCCTGCTTATCTGTATTCATGCCGATAAACTCGACACCGGTCACGTTCTCGTCAACCATTCTATTAACAGCATTGTTGCCTGCACCACCAACTCCAACTACGATGATTTTGCACGCAGCTTCAGCCTCATTCGACTTGATTTCCAGCAAAACAACTCCTCCTTCACGTCCAGTTTTAAAACCCTACCATTTATATATCATACGATTTTTTGAGGGATTTAGCAACTATCTTTTTAATATTATGAGTAATTAAGTACATATTTAACATTACGGCCTTCCCATAGCCTGATGCTCCCATACAGGTTATTATTGGCCTTATACTTCAATTCGCCTTAGCTCATCGTTTATATAAACTTATGTCGCTTCCTCGAATCTTACTGAATCTGTATTTTCATCGTATTCTTCAAGGTGAAGCGTTCCCTTTTTGCCTTCAAGCGATGGAAGTATATAAGGTAATTGTATCACTTTTTCGTCAATATTTTCTTCCGAACCTATAACAACTTCAATATTGTCAAAATACAGATACACATTATAAGCAGAATCAAAGTACATCTGATCTGCATGAAGATCATACTTGGCAAGAAGCTGAGTAAGATCCAGTATTTCAGCAAAAATGCTGCTGTCTTCAACAGGAAGAGCTTCGTACAAGACCACTCTGTCGAACTTAAGTCCCTTAACCACAGGAACTCCGTCAAGCAGTTCTGACGAGCCTTCTACAATTATTCCTTCTCTGTCAAAATACATATAGTTTTCCAGATAGCTTATGCAACCAGCCAACGCTTTTTCGTATACATGAATATTTATCGTGTCAGCCGATTCTATATCTACTGTGATCTTCTCTATAAAAGGTATATCTCCAATAGACTTGTTGTGATATTTAAAGCTCAGGAACAGTGAGTTATGTGCAAACATTCCATCCATAACCATATCCTGAATCTCTTCATCAGTATAATAGGTATTTCCAACTACATTTGCAGTTTTTACCTTATAATGAGTTCTTATATACTGAAGAACACCAAGCCCTATGATACATACCAAAAATATAGTAAAAAATAGGATAAGTATACTTTTGTGAAGCCTTAAAAATTCACCTGGCGTAACCTTTGGTTTTTTAGGCTTCCTGTTTTGGTATTCTATTCTCTCATTTTGTCTGTAATAGCTGCTATTTACTGTATCATTCCCATAAGGCCTTATGCCGCTATTTTCCACAAGTCTTGGTCTTGACGCAGCGCTTTTATACGTTCCTTGTCTTGTTCTTGTCTTATGCTTTAAGTTTTTCTTTTTGTTGCCATTTGAAGAAACTGAAGAAGGTCTTTTTCTACCAGAAGATGCACTGCTTCTTTTTGGGCTTCCATAAGAAGCTCCCGTCCCTTTTGACGATCCCGTAATATAAGCTCCTGAAGTCCTTCTTTGTCCCAGGCTGTTATTACCTGCAATTTTAGCTTTAGCTGCATGGCTCCGATTTACAGCTTTGGCTCCTGCAGGATGTCTTTTTTTCTTTTTATTCATATTCCGCAGAAGATATCCTTGATACGTTTAAGGCAATTCCAATCTCAACAAGCTGCATAACTACAGCGGAGCCGCCATAGCTTATAAAAGGCAGTGTGATACCTGTATTTGGAATACTATTGGTAACAACGGCAATATTAAGAATTACCTGAATTGACACATGCGCAAGAACGCCGATAACAAGTAGCGCTCCAAACATATCAATTGCAGTATCAGCAACAAGCTTAAGTCTCCATATAAGAAGCATGAACATTATGATGATAGCTATAGCTCCAAACAGTCCCAACTCTTCACATATGATTGAAAAGATCATATCGTTCTGAGCTTCAGGAAGAAAACCAAGCTTTTGCATACTTTCTCCAAGGCCTTTTCCAAAAAGACCTCCTGAGCCAATTGCATATAAAGCCTGAATCGTCTGGTGGCTTGTTCCGCTTGAATAAAGCTCAGGATGGAGCCACGCAAGAATACGTTTAAATCTGAAGTTAAGTCCATCAGATGACGATGATATAGCATAATATACAGCAAAAGCCGCAACTGCTAATCCGCTTCCTCCAAGAAGTATAAATCTCTTATAATCAGGACAGGATACAAATAACATTGCAACTGCTATACATACAATGATAAGAGCAGAACTCAGGTTCTTGGTAAGAGAATATACTAAAAATGCCGGAACTAGCGACATTCCAAGAGTTATAACAAATCCCCTTCTAGTCGAAACCTGCTTACCAAGCTGAGATACGAATCCAGCAAGGAATATTATCATAAGAAGCTTACTAATCTCTGCAGGCTGAATGGATATACCAAAAATCCTGATCCATCTTGTAGCACCATTTGCAGAGTATGCAAGAGATGTTTTTACCAAGAATGGTGCAGCGCACGCTCCTGCATAAGCAAGTATGGTGAACCTTTTGTAAATCTTATAATTGGGCCAAAAAGATATTACAAGCATGATCGCAAGACCCAAAGCAGTAGATCCTGCCTGCCTTTTAAAATAGTACCACGCATTTCCGAACTTGAGATTAGCTTCATAAGAGCTAGTGGACAAAAGCATGATAAGTCCGAAAACAAGGAGGAACAACACTATAAAAATGAGACCGTAGTTGACATAATAGGTCTTTTTAAATCTCGCCCTTACTCTCTCCTGAGCATCCATCATAACCAGTCCCCCTCCATAGGCTTTATAAGTCAAAGTGAATTAACATAGCTTTTGAACATCTTGCCCCTTACTTCATAGCTTGGGAACATATCCCAGCTCGCACACGCAGGTGAAAGGAGTACTGCATCTCCAGGCTGCGCATTCTGCGTACAATACTTAAGAGCTCCCTCAAATGAATCTTCATGATGAATAGCGTTAAAACCATGTTTTCTGGCACATGCATCAATCTTGTCAGCTGTAGCGCCGATCAAAACAAGCTCTTTAACCTTACCATCAAAAGCTTCTATCCATTCATCAAATTCGCTGCCCTTGTCATAGCCTCCGCCAATAAGGAAGGTCGGCTTAGACATAGCCTTTATTCCCTGAATAGCCGCATCAGGATTGGTTCCTTTTGAATCATTGTAATAGTCTACACCGTTCTTGGTTCCTGAAAACTCAATTCTGTGCTCAACTGCTTTAAAGTCATGTATTACTCTAAGTATAGTTGCCATAGGAACTTTCATAGCCATAGCCATGGCAATTGCTGCCATAACATTTTCCACATTGCAAAGGCCCACAAGATTCATATCATGAATATTCATGATACGAACAGGCTCCAAATCCCCAGCAAGATATATCTCGTCGCCTTCAAGATAGAAGCCTTTTTCCAGTTTTTCATGGGATGAGAAAAAAACTACCTTTGAAGGACATCTTTTTGCAAATTCCCTTGTATACTCATTGTCATAGTTAAGTACGCAGGTATCTTCCATTGTTCCATTAATAGTTACATTCTCCTTACATCCTGCATAATTCTCCATAGTATGATGTCTGTTAAGATGATCAGGAGTAATATTAAGTATCGCAGAAACATTAGCATGGAAGTTCTCAACAGCTTCAAGCTGGAAAGAACTTATCTCAGCTACAGTAACGCTCTCGTCAGTCATATTTAAAGCTTCAAGGGCATATGAATGTCCTATATTACCAACAACATATACATCCTTAAAATATGCCTTCATTATCTCGCCAACAAGTGTTGTAGTTGTAGTCTTGCCATTAGTTCCTGTTATTGCAATAAGCTTTCCCTTTGCAAAATTGTATGCAAGCTCAATCTCACTCCAAATTGGAATATTTTTATTCTTAAAATAAGTGATAGTATCTGTATCAAGTGGAACAGCCGGACTTGGTACCACAAGCACAATCTCGCTTGCAAGATCTTCAGGGAGCTTACCTATGACAATCCTTACATTATCTGCATCATGCTCAAGCTTAGCTCTTACATCACTTTCATTTGTTTTCTCATTCTCATCAAGAAGAACCGGCCAAGCGCCTGCACTGCACAGAAGATGAGCAGAACCTATCCCCGACAAACCTGTTCCTATAACGAGTACCTTTTTGTCCTTTAAATCCATTTGTAAATCCTCCATATACATCAACTACATATATTAAAACAATCTAATTTTCACAATTACTATATGTACTCTTTTTTACCACTTGATAGCTATAAGGCCTATAAGTGCTGCAATAACAGTCACTGTCGTAAAAGCATTAACTACTCTTGTCTCTGACCAACCGCCCTTTTCAAAATGGTGATGAATCGGGGCCATTCTGAAGATTCTTTTGCCATGAGTGATCTTAAAATAACCAACCTGCATTACAACTGATATAACTTCTACTGCATATATGATTCCAACAATAGGAATCCAAAGAGTAAGTCCTGTGAGGTAACTTATGGCTACAACATATCCGCCAATTGCAAGTGATCCGCCATCTCCCATGTATACCTTACCGGGATATACATTGTAATACAGATATCCAAGAAGGCCTCCAAGAAGAGCCGCACTTACAGGTGTAATCTCGCTTGTAGTCATCATAGCTACTATGGCAAAAAATGTTGCGACTACTGCTGTGACTGAACCGCAAAGTCCGTCAACGCCGTCTGTAAAGTTAGTTCCATTAGTTGTTGCAAGAGCTACAAGAAACAGAAATGGAATATTGAACCATCCAAGATCAACCTCAGTCCCAAGGAAAGGAATGTACATAGAATAAAAATCTTCGATAGTATTATTAACAAAAAGAACGAATATTACCATTACTATGAACTGTAAAAGGAGCTTCTGCCATACTCTAAGGCCAAGGTTTCTATGCATTACAACCTTGATATAGTCATCAATAAAGCCAACTATATAAAAGCCAAGTGTCAGAATTATAACAGCCCACATCTTAGGTGTTTTGACAGCATAAGGAATGGTAACTATAAGCATTGGAAGAAGGAATATGATTCCTCCCATAAGGGGCGTTCCTGCTTTTTTCTTATGAGATTCAAGGCCCTCTTCTCTTTCAGAATCCTTGATCCCGAGACTTTTAAGAATCGGAATTATTATCTTACCTGCTATAAGTGCCAGTATCCATCCAGCAAGGACAGGTCCTACAAGATATTTAAATAAAACTTCATTAGTCATGACTACATCTCCAAAAAAGTATTATATATATTTATTCATGGACCAAGGTTACAGACTATATCTCATCAGAGATAAATCCATGAATATCTGTGACTACTTACGGGCCATCCTCTTCAGTTGGTGTATTAGCAGTAGTATCAGGAAGAGAAGATTCTCCGCCTCCAACCGTATTACCAGTCTCAGGATCGATCAATTCGCCCGTATCCGGGTCAATATAATAACCCGTCTCAGGATCAACGTCAAATGATTCCCATATCTTGGATCCAGCCTCTGAAGAGTCATCACTGCTTTCATCAGCAGCCTCATCTCCTTCACTACTCTCATCCTGTGAACCATCCTCCATCGGAACACCTTCTGAACCTATCTGAGATTCATCAAGCTCGTCGACATTCGATTCACCAGTCTGATCTGTCGCATTACCATCTTCTATTGAATCATAAGTTGCTGTTTCATCTGTAGTGGTAGAATATCCGCTCAAATTAAGAGCTTCAAGCTCAGCCTGTTCATCCTCTGTAAGCTCTTCTGTCATAGGATAGTGCAGATATGGAAGAACCTCAGTTAGAATCTTTCTTACTATTCTTGTAGCATACTTGGCATCATCCTGATACTGAGCATTAGGTCTGTCTACAACAACATAGATAGCTATCTCAGGATCATCAGAAGGAGCATATCCCATAAATGATACAACATAGTTGGTCTTATCTCTCGGAATAGTCTCTGCAGTACCTGTTTTACCGCCTATCATATATCCGGCAGGTCTCGCAGTTTTACCTGTACCTTCGTCTCCGGCTACAACTTCATTACAATAGCTTACTATCTTATCTGAAACAGACTCTGATATTGTCTGTCTGATGATCCTTGGCTCTATCGTCTTAACAGTTGCTCCGCTTGGAGATACGATCTTACTAACAAGATGAGGCTGATAATAATATCCACCATTAATAAGCGAAGCAAAACCTGCTATAGTCTCTATCATAGTGACATTAAAGCCCTGACCGAATGTACCTGTTGCAAGTTCTGTAGGTCCCATATCTTCTGCAGAATATACAAGTCCTGCGGTTCTTGATTCTCCAGCAAGATCTATATTGGTCTTAAGTCCAAATCCAAAAGCATGCTGATAGCCTGCAAAAGTATCAGATCCTATCGCCTGACCTATCTGCATGAGAGCAACGTTACAGGATATCTCAATAGATCTTGATACAGAAACCTGACCATCACCATATTTATTATGACATCTGATCTTGTATCCACCAATTTCAAGTGATCCATCACATTCATATACTTCATTACCGGTTATACTTCCGCTATCAAGTCCTGTAGCAACCGTAAATGGTTTATATACAGATCCCGGTTCATAAGTATTAGAGATACAGAAGTTCTTCCAGAGTGCATTGAAGTTTGCAAGAATCTGTTCATTGGACATAGAAGCAAGGTTGGTCTCATTAATATAACCACCAGTCTCAGATTCAAGATCCACCTTACTGCCATCTTCATCAACCATTCTCATACCAAGAAGTGCTGATGTATCTCTGGTATTGTTAAGGTCATAGCTGGGATAACTTGCCATAGCAAGTATCTCACCTGTATTAACATCCATTATGATGCAGCCTACATTCTCGGAAGCATTACCTTCATGATATGCATCTTTATAGGTATCATTAAAGTCCTGAAGATACTTCTCAACTATAGTCTGAATATTGCCATCTATTGTAGTAACAATACTGTTACCATCCTCGGCTGCAATAGTAGTACGTTCAAGATTACTGTCATCATCAAGATAACCATATTCTCTTCCGTATGTACCATTAAGCTCATCATTATAATATTCTTCAAGACCGTACTGGCCCTGATTGTCCTTAGTTGTAAATCCAACAACATCACTGGCCAAAGATCCATTTGGATAATATCTTATATATGAATCCTCAAACCACACACCCTGAATATTTGAGTTATAATCCCCACTTCCAGGTGTCATATATGCCTGAAAAGGAGCTATCTGATCATACTGAAGCTCTTTGGCAATTATATAGTAAGCAGATGAAGGATTATTACTTATGTAAGTCCTTATAGTTGCTTCATCAGTATACTCACCAAACTGGGCAGCAAGGGCCTTGATCGTGGGTTCCACAGCATCAGTATTCTCAAGAAGTACTCTGGTATCAAGGATTACATTATATACTTTCTGGCTCATAGCAAGAACCGTTCCGTTCTTATCAAGTATCTCGCCTCTTCTATATGGAAGAGTTACGGAATCATATTCCTGCTGCGACAGAACCTGCTTTTCATATTCAGCTCCGTTATTTCTCGTAATAGATACAAGTCTGGCAGAAAGAAGAGCAAATATCAGCATCATACATACAAACATGACACGAAGTTTTTTCTTCATACGCCAGGTAAAGCGCTGTTCTTTATTCTTTTTCATTCTGACCCCAATTACATCTTTTCTATTTATATAAATCAAGCAAATATGTGATATTCAAAGCAAAAATCAAGCTATGAAAAACGCCGGCCAAACTTTTCATCTGCCCGGCGTTCCAAAGAACTATGATATCACAAATTTTAATTCTGAGGAATCTCTTCATTCTGTCTTACATAATCATCTCCGCCCTCATCAGAGTATGTTACGATCTGATCCTCATCAGCATATGTCATGCCATATTCTTCCATGGCTATACGTTTGATCTCATCAAGATCTACATTGCTGCTGGCCTTGTTGTACTTCTCATCATTCTCCTGCTTAAGCTCATTGAGCTGGCTCTCAAGAGTAGAGATTGTATTAACGCTGTTAGTGATCTGCATCCTAAGGGATACATATCCGGTAGCAACTATTGCTACAGCCACCATAGCTGCACAAAGAAAGAGCATATAGCCAAAAGACATATGTTTTCTGCGTCTCTTCTGGCCTCCCTTTATCTCACGAAATCTTTCCTGTTCCTGTTCTCTTCTTTGTCTTCTTACAGTGTTGCCTTCAGCATATTCTGTATTGTAATCATATCTGTATCTTTCGTTCATTAATAGTGCCTCCTTTTTAGGTATGCCCCTAGGATGACCATGTTATTTCTCGTCAACATCAGCTACTTTTTCAAAGACCCTGAGCTTTGCACTAGCAGATCTTGTGTTACTGTCGAGTTCTTCCTGGCTTGGAAGAATAGGTTTCCTCGTAATTACTTTGCCCTTAGATTTCTTGCCACATACACATACCGGGAATTCCGGTGGACATGTGCATGGATTTTCATTGTTCTTGAAGTTAACCTTAGTAATACGGTCTTCAAGTGAATGGAAGGTTATAACGCAAAATCTTCCACCTGGATTAAGAAAGTCAATCATCCCATCAAGCGAGTCCTGAAGAACATCAAGCTCTCTGTTGCAGGCAATCCTTATTGCCTGGAAAGTACGCTTACTAGGATTCCCCCCTTTAGTACGCATCTTGGCAGGAATAGATTCGTGTACTATCCTGTCCAGTTCCCCTGTTGTCTCTATTACTTTGTTCTGACGTTCAATACAAATATGCTTGGCTATATTTCTGGCGAATTTATCTTCGCCATAATCTCTTATAATGTGGTAAATCTCAGTCTCAGGCCATTCATTGATTATCTCTTTGGCTGTAAGTGACTGTCTTCTATCCATTCTCATATCAAGAGGTGCATCATACTTATAACTAAATCCCCTGTCTGCAGCATCAAGCTGATATGAAGAAACTCCAAGATCTATAAGAATACCGTCAACGCCTGTAACTCCAATCTCTTTAAGCCTTGCCACAGCATTCTCATAGTTGTCTCTTATTATTGTGACTCTGTCCTTGTACGGCTCAAGGCGTTTGGTTGCAGCCGCGATCGCATCCTCATCCTGATCTATTCCATAAAGATGTCCGCCGGCAGTGAGCTTTTCTGCTATATGAGAAGAATGCCCAGCGCCTCCAAGTGTGCCGTCCAGATAGATCCCATCCGGCTTAATATTAAGATTATCGATTACTTCATTAAGAAGTACGGATGTATGTTTAAATTCCAAGCGTTGCCTCCATTTTAGAAATCAAGACCCATATTACCCATTTCTTCAGCAACATCTTCTATATCATCAAAGGAGTTGTTCTCCTCCCACTTAGTACTGCTCCAAATCTCTGCATGATTGCCAACACCTACAACCACTGCATCTGCCTCTTTTTGCATACCTGCAAATTCAAGAAGATTAGCAGGAAGAAGAATACGTCCCTGCTTATCAAATTCGGTAACAAGTGCTCCACCTAGGAAAAAACGCTGTAGCTTACGGCTCTTGCTATTAGATGAAGGGAGTGATTGAAGTTTCATGGTAAAAGCTTCCCAACTGTCTTCCGGATACAGCAAAAGACACCCATCAAGTCCCTTCGTTACCGCAAACTGGTCACCCAGCTCATCTCGTATCTTGGAAGGAATGATGAGACGCCCTTTAGCATCGATTGAATGGCTGTATTCACCAGTTAACATCAGCACTCACCTAAGCGTCGCATAAAGCTTTCAAAACTAAATCTGTGGTTCAAAAGGTATATCGGATAATATCCACCACTTTTTAACCCTTTTTCACCACTTTTCTCCACCTGTCACCATTTTATTACATTTTTTTAGGCTTTTCAATAAAAATATGGCGTGGAGGATAGTGGTGGGATATTCAAAAATGGTTTAAAG
>NZ_JAILQF010000131.1 GCF_024699075.1 Butyrivibrio sp. | reverse complement strand
TATTATGTTCGCTCAAAAGCTCGATTATATCATGAATCTTACAGGTACAAGAGCCAATATTCTAGGAGCCGCATGTCATGTGGACTCTTCTCATATAAGTCGTCTTAGAAATGGTGCCAGGAAACTTCCCAGAAATCCGGGGTTTCTTGATGATATGAGCGCTTATTTTGCCTCACATATAAGTATGGGATATCAGCAGGATGCCATGTGCAAAGAGCTGAATATTTCAAAGTGGCCCCAGGATGAGCAAAGGGCAGTATATCTTATAAAGAACTGGTTTTTAGGTAATGGAGATAATATAAGATACGGAATACCGGGGATTTTAGACAGCTTTGGAACTGGTTCTGCAAGAAGTATTTTAGACAATGATGAAGAACTCGTTTTATCTAAAACCAAAAGATATTATTATGGCCCGTCCGGTAAGAGAGAAGCTGTTTTACAGTTTTTTGACCACATTTTAAAAAGTAATAAAGCGCCTATGACACTTCTTTTATTTTCAGATGAAGATATGGCATGGCTTTATAATGATCCGGCTTTTGCTGCAAGGTGGGCCAAAGCATTCACCAAGGTATTAAGAGCAGGCAATAAGGTTAAGATCATTCACAACTTAGGGCGTGATATAAACGAGCTTTTAGAAGCCGTAGCCAAATGGATCCCTGTCTATTCTACAGGCATGATAGAACCTTATTATTATCCAAAACTAAGGGACGGACTATTGCAAAGAACATTATTTATTGCGCCTTCATGTGCCGCAGTAGTATCCGGCTCTGTTGGCATGAACACAGAAGGAATGCTTAACGAGTTTATAACCGATCCCAAAGCTGTAAATGCTTTGGTAAAAGAATATGAAGAAATATTTGATAGAAGCAAGAAGCTCATGGAAATATATGGGCCTCAAAGATCTGGTGAATTTTGGAATGTACATCAAGAACTGGCAAGTGTAGATGCTGATATTATGCTTATGGGTAAAGTACCAACCCTTATCACAATGCCGCAGTGGGTTGCAAGAAGTATGCAGGACAGGGCTCCTCAGAGCAGTATCTATGCTCATTGGACAATGTTCAGAGGTTTTTTTGAATCGCTATCATCTAAAAAGACTTATACAGAGATACTCACAAAACCTGATATCAGTAAAGTAAATGTTCCCCTTCCATGTGCCGGCCTTATTGGGGCAGCAGGTATGACATACACTCCTGAAGAATGGAAAGCGCATATTGAAAATAGTGAACTATATGCCAAGACGTATAAGTACTATAAACAAGTGCAAGCAGAGAATATTCCTGACAACATGTATGTTATAGCAAGTGAAGATCACTATGCTTTTATGATTAAAACAACAGCGCCTGAAATAGCCTTTGCTATCACAGAAAGCCGGATGGTAAGCGCTTTCTGTGAGTTCATGCAAAGGACGTAGATTATTTATAGGTATCTGCTGTGATATTATCAAGATCTGCATCTTTGGTTTCTTTGACCTTGGTGATAAGTATGATAAGACTTAGAACCATAAACGGAAGACATATGATCATGAAAAGTACATCCATGGGAAGGAAGTTCTGACATACAATGAAGATTGTCTGCCCCAGGAACATACCGGCACCTATCAGTACAGATATGGTGCCCATTACAGAAGATCTCATACCGGAAGGAGAAGATTCGGCAGGCATTGTAAGGATCAGAGTATCTGACATTGACCACAGTCCTCCTATAGAACAGCCATATGCGATACCTGCGGCAATAGGTCCAAGCCCCAGTCTGCAAGAGAGGACGAACATCAAAAGACCTATTATCGTAACAGATCCTAGTATCAGGCATACCTTCTTACGACCAAGCTTATCTGAGAAGAATCCGCTTAATATTGTAACAAGCCCGTTGAAGAAAGGATATATTACAAGAGCAGTTGCTACCATATCTGTAGACATGGCTCCTTCAAGTACAGTTGCATAGTAAGAAGTATAGAATGTTGTAGCAAAAAAGATAAAGCCTGCTATGAAGATCCAGCGTAGTTGCTTGTTAGTAAATATAAAACGGATTGCTCTAAAAACGCCGCCTTCTTCAGAAGTGCCTTTTTCTTTATCTTCTCTTAGCTTCTTTTCTCTTTCATCTTTGGTCAGAGATAGGTATCCCATTCGCTGTTCCAGAAATACAGGTGTTTCATGCATGAAAAGATATGATAATAATCCAATCACTATAGCAGAGACTACCGGGATCGCATAGACAAGGCGCCAGCTTGAAGGTTCATTGTCATTAAGGAATATCCTTGAGAATACGCCGATAAGCGATACACTTACAAGCGCAATGCCCTTAGCTATAAAGCTATATGTGGCGCGCTTTTGCTTGGGCGCTGTCTCCATTATATACAGAACCTGCATATCGTTTGGAGTAAAAAACATCATAAAAAGCATTCCCAGAATGTACCATGCAACATTTTGCGATGTCATTACAATGCACATACCTATGCCCATTCCAACCGTATTGATCATAAGAAAGAGCTTTCGCCCGTATTTATCGGACAGAGCTTTATAAAAAGGCGTTATGATAAGAAGCAGATTAGAGAACACCTGAATAGGTGCAACAACATTAAAAGCTTTGGTATACTCAGGTGTATTAACATTTCTTGATGAGATATTAAACAGATCGAATAGAACATAAGGCTGCATTGCAGCATTCATATTGGAAGTGATCTCATCTACGATATATATGATCGTAAGCAGGATCATGGCTACTCCAATATAGTGAAGAGGCTTTTTTCTCGAAGCTTCCTTGTTAAGTCTTAAAAGCTGCCTGGATTCTTTTTCCTCAGTATTCATTTTTTATTCCCCCAATATTGTCGAAATTAAGTACCCAACTACCATTATAGCGTTAATGATTGATATAGCCAAGTTTGGCGAACAATAAAGACAGTAAATTTACACTGTCCATGTTTGATTGCAGGATTGATTTACTTCCTAATAAATGATAAATTTTAGGTAGTAAATTATAAGAGGTATGTATATGAGGAAGTTTGATTATTCTTTTTTAAAGAAAGAGATACCTGGGAATATAGTTGGTACGGTAGGTATAATCTCTGATCTTAATGCCAGGAATCAGATAAGGAAACTCCAGTATGAAAAGACATTTGATAAGCTGAGGAAGAAGGCAATAATAGAATCGGTAAAAGGAAGTAATGAGATCGAGGGTATCGTGACTACAGAGGAAAGGATAAAGGACCTTGTTGAAGGTGCTGTTCCTGTCACTCATGATGAAAAAGAGATCTCAGGATATAAGGATGCACTAAGTCTCATCCATACACAACATGAGGACCTTGATGTGACAAGGGATGTGATCCTTATGTTCCACAGGATGATGGAAGAATCAGCAAATCCGGCAGAGGCGGGCCATTTTAAGACAAGGGACAACCTTATAATGGAGTATGACGAGGAAGGATACAGGAGGGTCAGGTTTACTCCTGTAAAGGCTAGTGAAACAGATAAAGCCATAGAGCAGCTTCTCTTGGCTTACTATGATGCCAGGCAGGATATGGAGATACCGGTCCTTTTTATGATTCCATGTTTCATAGTAGATTTTCTCTGTATACACCCATTTCTTGATGGAAACGGGAGAGTTTCAAGACTTCTTACCGTACTGATGCTCTACATTGCAGGATATGATATTGGAAGATACATATCTGTGGAGAATCAGATAAAAAAACATAAGGAGAGCTATTATGCAGCTCTTAAACAGTCATCTGCAGGCTGGCATGAAAATAAGAATGACTACACTTTTTTCATAGTAAATTTCCTGCAGATACTTTACAGATGCTTTAAGGACCTGGATGAATCCTTCATGGATATTTCTCTGAAAAAAGCAAAAAAATCTGAAAGAGTCGAAGCTGTACTTATGGGAGCAGTAGCCCCGATATCAAAAGCGGATATAGAAGAAAAGCTTCCGGATGTAAGTGTAAAGACAATTGAACTGGTTCTAGGTAAGATGCTTAAAGAAGAGAAAATCGAAAAGATCGGGACATATAGGGATGCAAGATATATGAAGAAAAGGTAAGCAATTGAA
>NZ_JAILQF010000043.1 GCF_024699075.1 Butyrivibrio sp. | reverse complement strand
CATGAGTAAAGAACTTATGGAAGCACTTGATGCATTGGAGAAAGAGAAGAATATCAGTAAGGAAAGCCTTTTTGATGCAATTGAGAATTCTCTCATGACCGCATGCAAGAACAATTTTGGCAAGGCGGACAATGTAAAAGTAGAGGTCGACAGACAGACCTGTGAATTCCATTTATATGCCGAGAAGACAGTAGTGGAGACAGCAGATGATGTAATGGATCCATCTGAGGATATTTCTCCTGAAGATGCTGCCAAGATAGACAAGAAAGCCAAAGTCGGCGATATAGTTAGAGTTCCGCTCGACTCCAAGAACTTCGGTCGTATTGCGACACAGAATGCCAAGAACGTCATTCTTCAGAAGATTCGTGAAGAGGAACGTGGCGCTATTTACAACGAGTATTTCGAGAAAGAGCATGACATCGTAACAGGTGTTGTACAGCGCTTTATCGGTCGTAATATTTCGATCAACCTTGGCCATGCAGATGCAATTCTTACAGAGAATGAGCAGGTTAAGGGTGAGAGCTATCGTCCTACTGACAGAATCAAGGTTTATATTCTTGAAGTAAGAAATGGCAATAAGGGACCTCGTATCCTTGTATCACGCACACATCCTGATCTTGTAAAGCGTCTTTTCGAGCAGGAAGTTACAGAGATCAAGGACGGTACAGTAGAAGTTAAGGCTATTGCAAGAGAAGCAGGAAGCCGTACCAAGATCGCCGTATATTCACAGAATCCTAACGTAGATCCTGTAGGAGCATGCGTAGGTGTTAACGGAAGCAGAGTAAATCTTATTGTTGAAGAGCTTCGTGGTGAGAAGATCGACGTTATCGGATGGGATGAAAACCCTGGTAACCTTATCCAGAACGCTCTTTCACCTGCAAAGATCATTGCAGTATTTGCTGATCCTGATGAGAAGACAGCTAAGGTTGTTGTTCCTGATTATCAGCTTTCACTTGCAATCGGTAAGGAAGGACAGAATGCCCGCCTTGCTGCCAGACTTACAGGTTATAAGATTGATATCAAGTCTGAGACTCAGGCTAAGGATGCTCCTGGATTCCGTTATGAAGACTATCTTGATGATGAAGACGAATATGATGGCGATGAGTTCTCAGATGAAGAATTAGATGAAGAAAACATTGAAGTTTCTGATGATATATCTGAAGAAGAGACAACAAGCGAAGAGTAATTTCGATACAAAAGGAGTCTGAATGGCAAAAAAGATACCGATGCGTCAATGTATCGGATGCGGTGAGATGAAAAGTAAAAAGGAACTTATAAGGATCATAAAAACGCCGGAAGGTGAAATTGTTCTTGATAAGACAGGCAGGCAGAACGGCAGAGGTGCTTATATTTGTAACGATGTCGAATGCTTTAAGAAAGCCCGTAAGAATAAGGGTCTTGAACGTTCTTTTAAACAAAGTATCAACGCTGAAATATATGATGCGCTGGAGAAGGAGTTCACAGGAACATGACAAAATCAGAACAAGGGATATATTCTTTCCTTGGCTTGTGCATGAAGGCCGGCAAAGTGACTTCCGGCGAGACCGGAACTCTTCAGAATATCCAGTCGGGCAAGGCTAAGCTGGTAATAGTAAGCCTTGACGCTTCAGACAACACAAGGAAAGAGATGCTTAATAAATGCAAGTCCTATGAAGTTACAGTCAGAGAGTTTGGCCAAAAAGACCTTTTAGGACAGGCGATAGGCAAATCCGAGCGATCAAGTCTTGCGATCACAGATCAGGGACTTGCAAAAGCTCTTATACAGAAACTGCAGACCATAGAACAGAACGGAGGGGAAACGAATGTCAAAGATTAAAATATCCGAACTTGCAAAGGAGCTTGGTGTAGAAGGTAAGGAAGTAGTAAGCTTCTTGCAGGACAAAGGCGTTGAATCTGCAAAGCGTACCACAAGTTCTGTTGAGGATGATGATGCAGAGAAAGCCAGAAAGCATTTTGGCAAAAATAATGGCTCAAATGCTTCCAAAGATAGTAAGCCTTCAAACGAAGAGTCTGATAAGGCTAAAAAGGAATCAAAGGCTGTAGATAAAGCCTCTGAAGATAAGAAAAGTGAAACTGAAGCAAAGGAAGATAAGAACACGATAACAGCAGAAAAAACATCCAAGGCTGCACAGTCAAATGATCAGCCAAAAAAGAAAAAGAAAATTATTATTGTAAGCAATCAGGGTAATGCAAGAGGTAATTCTTTTGCATCATCCCACCAGTCATCAGGTCAGAATCAGTCACAGAAGAAGGATCGCCCTGATAATCAGAGAAACAGACAGGGCAAAAATGGTCAGAATTCAAGAAATGGATCATTTGCTTCAAGCCAGAATGTATATCATCCGATCAAGCCTAAGACAGCACCATCACAGCTTGAGTATGAGTCAAACATTCGTAAGACAGAGGAGAAGCCTGTTGTAGAGACAGTTAAACCTCAGGCAGCTCCTGCAGAGACAGTTAAGCCTGCAGCTAAAGAAAACGCACCTAAGGTGCAGGAAAATGCAGCACCTAAGGCAGAAGCAGAAGTTAAGAAGCCTTCATCTGCAGAAACAAAGGCAGCTGATAATAATCAGGCTCCTGCAAATCGTGAGAATCACGATAATAGAAATGCAGGTAATCAGAACAGAAATTCTGATGATCGCAGACAGGGTCAGAACAGAAACGACAGAAACGATAGAAACGACAGAAACTTTGACAGAAATGGTCAGGGCCAGAATAGAAATGACAGAAATGGCCAGGGCAGAAATGATAGAAACGATAGAAATGACAGAAACGGTCAGGGCGGCGGAAGAAACTTTGACAGAAATGGTCAGGGTAGAAGAAACTTCGATAGAAACGGCCAGGGCTCAAGACCGGGTCAGGGTGGTATGAATTCAAGACCTTCATTTGACAGAAACGGTCAGGGCGGTGGAAGAAGCTTTGACAGAAATTCCCAGGGTGGAAGACCATCTCAGGGAAGAGGAGGTCAGGGTGCCGGATTTGGTGCAGCTCCTGAAGCTCCAATAGAGAAGACTAATCGTCATAATGATCGTAGATTCGATAAGGACAAGAAGACCAAAAAGGATTACGAGGAAGAGGAGATGCCACGCAGCAAGCGCGTAGGCCGCTTCATAAAGCCTGAGGTCAAGAAGGAAGAAGAGCCTGTTGAACAGATCAAGACAATAACAATTCCTGAAAGCCTTACAATCAAGGAACTTGCTGAGAAGATGAAGATGCAGCCATCTGTTATCATCAAGAAGCTCTTCCTTGCAGGTCAGATTGTTACTGTTAATACAGCTCTTTCATACGAAGAAGCTGAGAATATCGCAATTGAATACGATATCATCTGTGAGAAAGAAGTTCAGGTCGATGTCATTGAAGAACTCCTCAAAGAGGATGAAGAAGATGAGAAGGATCTTGTATCAAGAGCTCCTGTTGTCTGCGTAATGGGTCACGTCGATCATGGTAAGACATCACTTCTTGATAAGATCCGTGATTCTGCTGTAACAGAAAAGGAAGCAGGCGGTATCACACAGAAGATTGGTGCTTACATGGTATCAGTCAAGGATAGAAAGGTTACATTCCTTGATACACCTGGTCACGAAGCATTCACAGCTATGCGTATGCGTGGTGCTAATTCTACAGATATAGCTGTTCTTGTTGTAGCTGCAGATGACGGTGTTATGCCTCAGACTATTGAAGCTATCAACCATGCTAAGGCAGCCAATATCGAAATTATTGTTGCTGTTAATAAGATTGATA
The DNA here is from genome assembly GCF_024699075.1 of Butyrivibrio sp. The sequence continues at coordinate 19,005 of NZ_JAILQF010000043.1, read as the reverse complement.
AGCCAAGTGCTAATATTGATCGTGTTAAGCAGGAACTTACAGAGTACGGTCTTATCGCTACAGATTGGGGCGGATCTACAGAATTCGTTCCTGTTTCAGCTAAGACAGGTGAAGGAATCGATACTCTTCTTGAGACTATCATTCTTACTGCAGATATCCTTGAGCTTAAGGCTAATCCTAATCGTACAGCAAGAGGTCTTGTCCTTGAAGCTAAGCTTGATAAGGGAAGAGGTCCTGTTGCAAATGTACTCGTACAAAAGGGTACACTCCATGTTGGAGACTTTATTTCAGCCGGAGCAAGCTCAGGACGTGTTCGTGCTATGGCAGATGATAAGGGCAGACGTGTTAAGGAAGCAACTCCTTCACAGCCTGTAGAGATTCTCGGTCTTTCAGATGTACCGAATGCCGGTGAAGTATTTATTGCTCATGATTCCGATAAGGAAGCTAAGCAGTACGCAAGTATCTACATGCAGCAGCACAAGAAAGACCTCATCGAGGAAACTAAGGCTAAGATGTCTCTTGATGATCTCTATTCTAAGATTGAGGAAGGTAAGCTCAAAGAACTTGATATCATCATCAAGGCAGACGTACAGGGTTCTGTAGAAGCTCTTAAGGCTAGTCTTATGAAGCTTTCCAACGAAGAAGTAATGGTTAAGATCATTCACGGCGGCGTTGGTGCTATTACTGAATCTGATGTATCTCTTGCTTCTGCATCAAATGCGATCATCATCGGTTTTGATGTAAGACCTGATGCAACAGCTAAGTCAATGGCTGAACATGAAGGCGTTGAGATCAAGCTTTATAAAGTTATCTACCAGGCTATAGATGATGTTGAAGCAGCTCTTAAGGGTATGCTTGCACCTGTATACGAAGAGAAGATCACTGGCCATGCTGAGGTTAGACAGATATTCAAGGCTTCTTCTATTGGTAACATCGCAGGTTCATTCATCCTTGATGGTGTGATCCAGAAGGGTTGCAAGGTTCGTGTAAGAAGAGGCGATGAGCAGATCTTCGAAGGCGACCTTAAGTCACTCAAGCGTTTCAAGGACGATGTTAAGGAAGTTAAGGAAGGCTATGAATGTGGTCTTGTATTTGACGGATTTGACGGCATGAATGTTGGCGATAACATTGAAGCTTATATCATGGTAGAAGTTCCGAGGGACTAAGCTTATGAGAAAAAATAGTATTAAGAATAGCCGTATTAACGGCGAAGTTATGAAGGTCGTAGCTGAAGCTATTCGTTTTTCCAAGGATCCCCGTATCAGCCCTATGACATCCGTTATGGATGTCGAGGTTGCTCCGGATCTTAAGACCTGTAAGATATGGGTAAGCGTACTTGGTAATGATGAAGATCGTCAGCAGACCATGGAAGGACTTTCAAGTGCTTCCGGATATATACGTTCTACACTTGCACGTACAATCAACCTTCGTAATACACCACAGCTGAGATTCATAATGGACGATTCAATAGAATATGCTATTGATATGACCAAGAAGATTGATGAAGTAACAGCAAAGGATGATGAGGCAAGAGCTGCCAGAGGCGAAGAGGACGCACAGGAAGATGATGAGAATTGAAGAAGTTATCGGAAACGCTCAAACAATAGGTATCACCGGTCATGTCAGACCTGATGGTGACTGTGTTGGATCATGCATGGGAATGTATCTTTATCTTAAAAAGGTATATCCATCTGCGAGAATAGATGTTTTTCTTCAGGAAATACCTGAAGTATATTCATTTATTCCCGGAACTGATGATGTCATTACAGATTTTAAAACTGATATTGACAGTTATGATGCATTTATTGTTCTGGACACCGGCAAGGGTCGTACAGATGGCGCCGAAGCTTTTTTTGATAAGGCTAAGATCAAGATCAATATAGATCATCATATTTCCAATAAAGAAGGTACCGGAGATATAAATTATATATATCCTGAGGCCAGCAGTGTATGTGAACTGTGTTACGATGTGATGGATCCTTTGGTTGTAGATAAGAATATTGCTATGGCTCTTTATACAGGAATGGTTACAGATACTGGAGTATTCAAATATTCAAGTACCTCTAAAAAGACCATGGAAGTAGCGGGCAAGCTTATCACTTATGGATTTGAATTTGATAAACTTATAGATCATGTATTCTATGAGAAGACCTACAAGCAGAATAAGCTCCTTGGAAGAGCTCTTCTTGACAGCAAACTTGTACTTGATGGCAAGGTTATTGTCTCAGTTACTGATTCAAAGACAATGGCAGAGTATGATGCTAAGGGAAGTGATCTTGAAGGGATCGTAAGTCAGTTAAAGCTCACCGCAGGTGTCGGATGTGCACTTTATGCTCACCAGCTTTCAGAGAATGAATATAAGCTTTCTCTTAGAAGTGACGGATCAGTTAATGTTGCAAAAGTGGCTGAGACATTTGGAGGCGGCGGACATGACAGAGCTGCCGGAATCACTATTGAAGGGAATATCGAAGATATCCTTACAAAAGTGATCTCAAGGATTGAAGAACTTATTGAAAATTAACGACAGGGGAACGATGAAGAGTCGTTCCTCTTTTTCTTTACCAAGGTCTGATTGGCTATGCCAATTTTGAAGCAAGAGGATGATAATGAAAAACTCTAATTACAACGGACTTATAAATATATATAAAGAGCCTGGTTTTACGTCTAATGATGTAGTTGCCAAGATGCGAGGCATACTTAGAATGAAAAAGATCGGACATACCGGAACACTTGATCCTGATGCTGTAGGCGTTTTAGTATGTTGTGTCGGTACCGGAACAAGGCTTGTAGAAGAGCTTACTGATCATTCAAAGGAATATATAGCTGTATGCAGACTTGGCGTAGAAACTGATACTCAGGATATGTCAGGAACTATACTAAAAGAATATGACACTGATACATTGCCCGGGATAGAAGAACTTAATGAAGCTGTTCAGGCTTTTGTTGGAGATTATGACCAGATTCCTCCTATGTATTCGGCCATTAAGGTCGGTGGCAAGAAGCTATATGAGCTTGCAAGGCAGGGTAAGGAAATCGAAAGAAAACCTAGAAGGATACATATAGATTCAATATCTGTCCTTGATACGAGTCATCTTATAGACAGACATGAATTTACCATGGAAGTAAGATGCAGCAAAGGTACTTATATTCGAACACTGTGTAATGATATAGGTCAAAGACTTGGCTGCGGCGCAGCAATGGCACATCTTACAAGAACAGCGGTTGGAAGCTTTCATCTAGATACGGCAATTACACTTTCACAGCTTGAAAAGCTCCGTGATGATGATAAGGTTAATGATGTTGTGGTTCCTGTTGAAGATTTTTTTAAGGACCTTGACTGCGTTCATGTTCTTATGACAAGCAGAAAACTTATAGAGAACGGCAATCCTTTCACACTTAAGGATATTGCTGATACAGAACCATCAAAAGCTCAGGACACTTTAAAAAAGGAAAACATGTATTCTGACGGGACAAGGGTTCGTGTATATGATGAAGACGGAATCTTCTTTGGAGTTTATAAATATAATGATAAACTCAGGAATTTCCGTGTTGATAAGAATTTTTATACTTCATAACATCAATACCGAACTATTAGTTTCTGCCTTTGGATCAAACATGAGTTTAACAGCCAAAAAAATTTTCAAAGGTATAGTATCTTCTTTTGGCAGGTACATGAGGTTAATTTATAAAATGGAAATTATTAAAGATACAACAGATTTTTATATACAGGGACCTACAGCTGTTGCTATAGGTAAGTTTGATGGAATTCATAAAGGACACAGAAAGCTTTTTTCAGATCTTATAGAAGAGAAGAATAATGGCAAAAAGGTAGTCATATTTACATTTGACCCATCACCTGCATCTTTTTTTGCCGGGGCTACAGTGCCTGGTCTTACTACAAGAGATGAAAAGAGAAAATGGTTTGAGGAAAATGGAGTTGATGTTCTTATAGAATTCCCTATGAATGCGCAAACAGCAGCAACAGATCCCGTTGAATTTATTGAACGCTATCTCGTAAAGCAGATGGGTGCAAAATACGTTGCAGCAGGTCAGGACGTCTCTTTTGGAGACAAAGGCAAGGGCGATTACAAGCTTCTTGATGCCATGGGACAGAAACTTGGATTTGAAACGCATTTTATAACCAAGGTTGAAATAGAGGGAAGAGAAGTCAGTTCCAGTCTTATCAGGCAGGAAGTAGCAGATGGTCATATGGAGAATGTGTCCAAACTTCTTGGATGTCCCTATACTCTGCATGGTATTGTAAGCCATGGCCGTGCACTTGGACGTACAATAGGTATTCCGACAGTTAACGTTATACCATCTAAAGAAAAGCTCCTTCCGCCTAACGGAGTTTATTATTCTATAGTTCGCGTTGGAGATAAGATATTAAGAGGCATGACCAACATAGGTACAAAGCCTACTATTACCGATGAGAACCTTGTTGTTTCTGAAACATATCTGTACGATTTTTCGGGAGATCTGTATGACAAGGAAATCTCTGTTTCTCTCTTGTCATTCAAGAGACCGGAAATGAAGTTTTCAGGAGTAGATGAGCTAAAGACTCAGATGAGCCTTGATGTCGAAAATGGAAGACTTTATCATCATAGTATCGAAACTGCTAAATATAACTGGAATGAGTGAATTTAGACTTTACTTTTTGGCTTACATGTGATAACGTTAAATAGCTGTCCTTATATTTTATTTTGGACAAAATAGGATTGACCTTTACCTGGTTTATGGATCTCCGACCCGGGCCCGGTAACAGGCGACTAATAAAACAGAGTTTAAAATCTTCCTGGAAGGTTTTAGCTCTCGGTCCAGGAAATCGGACCTGAAAGGAGAAAGAAATGATTTCAAAGGAAAAGAAGACAGAGATTATCAACAAGTACGCTGTAAAGCCTGGTGATACAGGATCACCGGAAGTACAGGTAGCAGTTCTCACAGAGAGAATCGCTGAGCTCAATGCTCACCTTGACAAGAACCCTAAGGATCACCACTCAAGACGTGGTCTTCTTAAGATGGTTGGTCAGAGACGTAATCTTCTTGGATATCTTAAGGCAAAGGATATTGAGAGATATCGTAAGCTGATCCAGGAACTTGGTCTTAGAAAGTAATTCTGTTCACAAGGGCGGGGAGACTGTATCGTCAGTTGTTCCCGCCTTTTTGCTTATATGAAAGTGATTTTGTATAAGCCGTAAATATAGTAGAAGAAAAGAGAAGACGAGTACTGCACACGCACCTCTGAAAAACGGGGAAGGCGGATGAGCAGCACAAGAAGGAGAAAAAATGGTAAAAACTTACACAATGGATCTTGCCGGACGTACACTCAAGGTTGAGATAGGCAAGGTTGGTAAACAGGCAAACGGATGCGCTTTCGTTCAGTATGGCGATACAACACTTCTTTGCACAGCTACAGAGGCTAAGGCACCACGTGATGGTGTTGATTTCTTCCCGCTCAACATCGAGTTCAGCGAGAAGTTCTATTCAATCGGTAAATTCCCGGGCGGATTTAATAAAAGAGAGGCAAAGCCATCAGAGAACGCGATCCTTACAGACCGTATGATCGACCGTCCTATGAGACCTCTTTTCCCAAAGGATATGAGAAATGACGTAACAGTTGAGAATATGGTAATGGCAGTTGATACCGCTTGCAGACCTGAGCTGGTTGCAATGATCGGATCATCCATTGCTGTAGCTATTTCAGATATTCCGTGGGATGGCCCTTGCGCAGCTACACAGATTGGTCTTGTAGATGGACAGATGATCATCAATCCTTCACAGGAGCAGTGGGATAAGGGCGACATGAAGCTTACTGTTGCTTCTACTGCTGAGAAGGTTATCATGATCGAGGCTGGTGCTAAGGAAATCCCTGAGCAGGATATGATCAGATACATCTATGAAGCAGATGCTATCAACAAGCAGGTTGTTAATTTCATCAACTCTATCGTTGCTGAGATCGGTAAAGAGAAGCAGCCTTATGTTTCTGCTGCTGTTCCTCAGGAAATCTTCGATGCCATCAAGACAATCGTATCTCCTGAAGAGATGGAGAATCTTGTATTTACTGACGATAAGATGGTCAGAGACAAGAACATGGATGACGTTACTGAGAAGATCCTTGCAGATCCTCGTTTTGCAGAGAATGAAGAATGGGCTGCATTCGTAGGCGATGCTGTATATCAGTATGAGAAGAAGACAGTTCGTAAGATGATCCTTAAAGATCACAAGAGACCTGATGGACGTGAGATCACACAGATCAGACCTCTTTCTGCAGAAATTGATCTTATTCCAAGAGTACATGGCAGCGCTATGTTCACTCGTGGACAGACTCAGATCTGCGATATAGTAACTCTTGCTCCTTTATCAGAAGCACAGAGAGTTGAAGGACTTGATCCTTTCGTTACAGAGAAGAGATATATTCACCAGTACAACTTCCCTGCTTATTCAGTAGGTGAGACTAAGGTTTCAAGAGGACCAGGACGTCGTGAGATCGGACATGGTGCTCTTGCAGAGCGTGCACTTCTTGCAGTACTTCCTTCAGCTGAGGAGTTCCCTTATGCAATTCGTGCCGTATCAGAAACATTTGAATCTAACGGTTCTACATCAATGGCATCAACATGTGCAAGCTGTATGGCTCTTATGGCTGCAGGTGTACCTCTTAAGGCTCCTGTTGCAGGTATCAGCTGTGGTCTTGTTACAGGCGATACAGATGATGACTTCGTACTTCTTACAGATATCCAGGGTCTTGAAGATTTCTTCGGCGATATGGACTTCAAGGTAACAGGTACAACAGAAGGTATCACAGCTATCCAGATGGATATTAAGATTCACGGTCTTACAAGACCAATCGTAGAAGGTGCTATCGCTAGATGTCGTGAAGCTAGACTCTTCATTATGGACAACTGCATGAAGCCAGCTATTGCTGAGCCAAGAAAGACAGTTGGTGAGTACGCTCCTAAGATTATCCAGATTAAGATTGATCCTGAGAAGATTGGTGACGTTGTTGGTCAGCGTGGTAAGACAATCAACGAGATTATTGCTCGTACAGGTGTTAAGATTGATATTACTGATGAAGGTGCTGTTTCTGTATGCGGTACAGATCAGGAGAAGATGGATGAAGCTCTTAACATGATTAAGATCATCACAACTGATTTTGCAGAAGGACAGACATTCACAGGTAAGGTTGTATCAATTAAGGAATTCGGCGCATTTGTTGAGTTCGCTCCTGGTAAGGAAGGTATGGTACATATCTCTAAGATCGCTAAAGAGCGTATCGAGCATGTTGAAGATGTTCTTACTCTTGGTGATGTTGTTAAGGTTATCTGCCTTGGTAAGGATAAGATGGGAAGAATGAGCTTCTCAATCAAGGATTGCCCACAGGCATAATCGAAAAAGTAATTATTAAGCAGGTGCTAACGCACCTGCTTTTTTTAATGCGCAGGGGTGCGTAATGAAATATTTCGGCTGACGCCGAACGCACCCCGCGCAGCGAAAAGAAAACGGGAGTTTTCTTTTCGATTTAAAACAGGAGTGCGTAATGAAATATTTCGGCTGACGCCGAACGCACCCCGCGCGGCGAAAAGAAAACGGAAGTTTTCTTTTCACTTTGTATGCATACCTCCACATGAAAAAGTTTACATAATTTAGTTGACATAAATTTTTATATTTTTTATAATATTTACTGTAAATTGTATTATTATGTACAGAAAACTACTATATATATAGTTTTACTGTTAACCATGGAGGGAATAGGATATGAAGTGCCCATTTTGCGGACATGAAAACACTAGAGTTATTGATTCAAGACCTGCAGATGATAATAATTCTATAAGACGCCGTAGAGTATGTGATGAGTGTGATAAGAGATTCACAACATACGAGAAGGTTGAAACTATACCACTTATTGTTATTAAGAAAGATAATAACAGAGAAACATACGATAGAGCCAAGATTGAGGCAGGTGTTCTTAGGGCATGTCATAAGAGACCCATCAGCGCTGACCAGATCAGCAAACTTGTTGATGATGTTGAAACTATGATTTTCTCTAGAGAAGAGAAAGAAATATCAAGCAACGAAATTGGCGAGATGGTTATGGAAAAACTTAAAGATCTTGAAGCAGTTGCTTACGTTAGATTTGCTTCAGTTTATAGAGAGTTCAAGGATGTTAATACATTCATGGACGAGTTAAAGAAGGTACTTAAGTAATATATGTGACCTCACCGCTTTTTTGCGATGGGGTCCTTTTGCTTTACAGGAGGTCCTGGTTTGAAAACGTTTGAAGGGGAATATCAGTATAGAGATGTTGCAACTGCTGCACTTGCACAGCAGGAGCAGAGCAAGATACAGATGCTAGAGGGAAAGATGGATTATGGCAACCCTAAGCTTGTGTATTCTTTATATTGCAAATTATTAGATAAGAGCGTATTCAAAACATATGAAGGATACGCTTATCTTAACCATATACATGACTTTTTAACTGACCATGCCGTCGCACTTACTGGCCTTGTTCCAGAAATAAACGAGCAGGCCTATATTATGCCTGTTCTTGTTTCAGAACTTGAGGCAGAAGCTGCGGCTAAGGCAGAAGAACTTGCGGCTCATGAAGCTGCAGCTAAGGCAGAACAACTTGCTGCCAAGGAAGCTGAGGTTACATACGAATCGGTTGCTGAAAGTATAGCTGATGCAGGAAAGGAAGAGTCAGCAGAACCAGCATTTGCTATTGAAAATAAAGTTGAAACTCAACCAGAAATTGTTCTAGTGTCTTCCGATACTGAGCAGGCATCAGGAGAGACTGAGGCAGAGTCAGATAATGATGATGATTCTTCAGAAGAATCAGAAGAGGACGAACTCAGCGCTGATATTCAGCGTATTAAGCAGCGCAATCTTGAAGATCTTATGAAGAAGTATAAGAGAACAGTAGGTAAGAATACAAAACTTAGAGAACTCTTAATGTTCCAGCGTATTGCCATCCTTCTTCTAATCATTATTGTAATTGTTATGCTTACTATAGCTAAGAAAAGTGATAGTCCAACTATTCTTAACTATAGAGAAAAGATTCAGAATGAATATGCAAGCTGGGAACAGCAACTTAAAGAGAAAGAACAAGAACTTAGAGAACGTGAGAAAAAGCTTTCTGAGAATAACTAAATTTTCTTTCTTATTTCACATGAATTTCACAAGTGCTTGTTACAATACATACTAAGACTATTATTAAAGAATAAGTGTGATTATCGAAAAAAGGTATATTTATGAAGATTCTAGTTGTTGATGATGAAAGCAGAATGAGAAAACTTGTAAGAGACTTTCTTGTGAAGGACGGCTACGATGTTGTTGAAGCTGAAGATGGAGAGAAGGCTCTTGATATATTTGAAAGTCATAATGATATTGATCTTATTATTCTTGATGTTATGATGCCAGGTCTTGATGGTATACAGGTATGCAAGGAGATAAGAAAGACATCAAAGGTTCCTGTTATTATGCTTACAGCTAAAACAGGTGAAGAAGATGAACTTATGGGCTTTGACAGTGGCGCTGATGAATATATATCTAAGCCATTTAGCCCTAAGATATTAGTTGCTAGAGTTCAGGCTATTCTTAAGAGAACTAATCCTTTTGAAGGGGCTGTTATTGAAAAGTATGGTATATCAGTAGATAAATCTGCCCATATTGTAACTGTAGATGGTTCGCAAGTCGAACTAAGTTTTAAGGAATTCGAACTTCTAACATATTTTATGGAAAATGAGGGCGTAGCTCTTTCTAGAGAAAAGATTCTTAACAACGTTTGGAATTATGATTATTTTGGAGATGCCAGAACTATCGATACTCATGTAAAGAAGCTTAGAAGTAAGCTCGGTAGCAAGGGTGATACAATCAAAACTATCTGGGGTCTCGGATATAAATTCGGAATGTAATAATGATTAAATGTAAAAAGATTTGCAGACATTCATTAAAAAAGCAGTTATTTTTCAGGTCTATAGCACTTGTGCTTTTAACCTTATTAATTGCTATTGTAATGAATGCCTTTTTTTTGAAAGACATATATATAAAGGGTAAAGAGGCTAAACTTCTTGATGCTTATGAAATTATGGAAAAGTACGTTGCTAATCCAGAATCTTCTGAGTATCAGGATAAACTTCAAAGTATATGTTCAACATTTAACCTAAGCTTTATAATTGCGGATACAGATACAAAAACAATTATATCGTCTATTAATAACACAAAAAAATTAAACAGAATTCTAAATGACGTACAATACTCCATAGATAACGATGATGTTATTAAAGAATTAAAGAAGACAGAAAATTATACTATATGTACTCAAAAAGATATTTCTGAGGAACTTGTTTATCTAACTATCTATGGAAAATTAAGCAACGGAAATTTCTTTGTTATCAGAACCGCTGTTGATGATATTACATATAGTGTTAAGATAACTGGAACTTTTTTACTTTTCGTTTCATTTTGTTCCCTGGCATTTGCCTGCATAACTTCTCTGTTTGTATCAAATCATATTTGCAAGCCTATTGAAAAACTGACAAATATATCTATTCGTATGGCTGACCTGGACTTTAATGTAAAGTATGACGGGAAGAGTAATAGTGAAATAGGGGTTCTTGGTGAAAACTTTAATCATATGTCAGAGACCCTTGAAAAAACTATTAATGAGCTAAGAGAAGCTAATAAAAAGTTACTTAAGGATGTGGAGCAGAAAACTCTTATCGAAAAGATGAGAACTGAGTTTATATCTAATGTATCCCATGAACTTAAAACTCCAATAGCTCTTATATCTGGTTATGCAGAAGGACTTAAGGATGGAATAAACGCTGATCCTGAGTCAACAGAGTACTATCTTGATGTAATTATAGATGAAACCAAGAAGATGAACTATATGGTTAAGGAACTTACAAGACTTATGCAGTTAGAGCTTGGGGATGGGGACTTTGACCTGGACGAGTTTGATTTCAATCAGGTGGTTAACAACTGTCTTGAAACATATAAATTATTATTTGATGAGAAGCAGGTTAATATTGTAACAAATATAAACAAAGATGAAGCTTTAAATATTGTTGCCAATGAATATCATATAGAAGAGGTAATTCGTAATTATATTAACAATGCTCTTAATCATGTTGAAGGTGATATGAGAATTGAGGTTACTACTAAGCGACAGGATGAATTTGCTTATTTCTCGGTGTTTAATACTGGTAAGCCTATACCTGAAGAAAGCCTTGAATATATATGGGATAAATTCTATAAGGTTGATAAGGCAAGAACCAGAGCTTATGGAGGAAGTGGAATTGGGCTTTCTATTGTTAAAGCCATATCAGAAATGAGCGGTGGAAAATGCGGCGTTACAAATAAAGAAGATGGTGTAGAATTCTGGTTTATGATTGCACTAAATAAAAGTTGCCCATAAGCACCTGCAATGATAAAATATATAGATAAAATCAGTATATATGGGGAGTAGGAGAGTGAAAAAGAAATTAACAGGAATACTTATCATGATGATATTATCCCTGACTCTATCTGCTTGTGGTAAGGACTATATACCTGAGATGACTGATGAAGAGTTAGCTGATGTTGAAGAATATGCAGTTAAGCTACTTCTAAAATATAACTCGGGCTATAATGGTCATTATCTTTCTGAAGAGGAAGCCGAGCTTAAGAACAATGCAATTATGGAAGAGGCCAGACTTCAGGCAGAGGTTAAAGCTAAGAAAGAAGTTGCGGCTAGTGCCAATGCTGTTAGTAGCAATGAGTCAGATTCTGATAAGTCTTCAGAGGACGAAAAGCAAGAACCAGTATATACAGACATAAGCGAATTCCTTGCTATGCCTGAGATAGATATTGATTATGCCAGCTATGAGATATGTGATTCATATCCAAATACCACTGAAAGCAATGATTTTCAGGGAGTTGTTTATCCGTCAACTGGAAATAAGTTATTGATATTACACTTTAATGTTACAAATAATTCTGGAGAAGATTATTTTGTGGATATACCAGAAACCGGGCTTAAATCTGCTGTTAAGATTAGTGGTGTTAAGACTAAGGTTCCACTTACTACTATGCTTTTAGATGATTTATACAACTGTAGGATGACACTTACAGCTGGCCAAAGTATAGAGCAGGTATTGGTGGTTGAAATATCATCTTCTGATGCAGATGACATTACAAGCTTAGATATTACATTTAAGTACGCAGGGCAGAAGATGGATATGTCTATTTTATAGCATTTGTATAAAATAACATTTTTTCTGAAAGTTATAGACTTTTTTTTAGAAGTTTTGTATAATTTTTAGTGGGCGTTAGTATAAAACTATAAAAGGTGAGGTGTGTTATGGATTCAAAGATTTTATTAGAAAACGGAACCAACGAGCTTGAAATATTAGAGTTCACTTTAGCAGGTAATTCTTATGGAATTAACGTAGCAAAGATAAGAGAGATTATTCCTTATCAGCCAGTTACTCCTGTTCCAAACTCACATCCTAGTGTAGAAGGTATATTCATGCCACGTGAGACTATGATCACAGCAATTGATCTTAAGAATTGTCTCCAGCGTGGTGATGCTGAAAATAAGGGATTATTTATTATTACAAACTTTAACAAACTTGATATAGCTTTCCATGTTGAGACAGTTGTAGGCATTCACAGAGTTTCGTGGACTGAGATAATTAAGCCAGATGCTACAATATCTACAGTTGAAGATGGTATTGCTACAGGTATTGTTAAGATAAATGGTAAACTTATTATTATTCTTGACTTCGAGAAGATTGTTTCAGATATTAGTCCAGAAACAGGGCTTCAGGTAGCTAGTATTGAAGAACTCGGCGTTAGAGAAAGATGCGATATTCCAATTCTTATTGCAGAAGATTCAGTTCTTCTTAACAAGCTTATTGTTGATTCTCTTAGCAAGGCTGGTTATACAAAACTGACTCATACAGAGAATGGACAGCAGGCATGGGACTTCATATGTCAGTGTCAAGAACAGGGTACTCTCGATAAGAATGTTCATTTAGTTATAACTGATATTGAGATGCCTCTTATGGACGGTCATCGACTTACAAAGCTTATTAAATCTAATTCTCAGCTTAAAGATATTCCAGTTATTATCTTCTCATCACTTGTTAACGATGAGATGAGAAGAAAGGGTGAGCAGCTCGGTGCGAATGCACAGCTTTCTAAACCAGAAATTGGAGAGCTTGTTGGAGCTATTGACAGATGTCTTGGTAGAACAGAAGTATAAATGAATTTCGACAAAGAAGTCGAGCTTTTGCTCGGCTTCTTTTTGCGTTTAGAGCCTTAAAAGTTAATTGTAGTTAGTTGTCATATATGGTAAAATTATATGATAGTTTTTGTAAGAATTATCTAATTTCAATTAAGGAATAAAAGGAATGGGAACAACCGAAGATTATCTTGATAGTTTACTCGCGAATGCATTAAATAAAACTAAAGAAGAGCCTAAGCAAGAGCCAGTGGCAGAACCAGTGGTGGAGGCACCAGCAGTGGCTGAGCAAGAGCCGGTGGCTGAAGAAGTAGTAGAGGTTCAGGTAGAGCCTGAAGTTGAAGCTGTAGCAGAGTCAGCGGCAGAAGAAGTAGTTGAAGCTGCAGCAGAACCAGCGGTGGAGGAAACTGCAGTAGAGAATTCTGAGGCGGAAGTGGAAGCGGTTCCTGCCGAAGAAGAGGAATTCTCTATCTCTGATGTGATGGATAAGTCTATCGAAGAGATGCTAGGAGAAGTTTCGACTGATGCTGGAGAATCGGCTGTAGATGAGTCTGTAGCTGAGGGTGATGTTGTAGATGGGGCTTCTGTAGAAATTCCATTAGAAACAGATGATAAAGAGATTAACCTTGAAGATGAACTTGAAGGCCTTCTTGGTGATTTTGAAATAGAAGATGATAGTAAGGATCCGCTTGAGAAGCAGATAGATGCTCTTCTTAAAGAGGGATCTATTGATGCAACTCCAGATCTTGATATTAAGCAGTTAGAACCTGCAAGTGAGCCAGTTAACGAACCATCTTCTGAAGGAGAAAATGTAGAGGGCGTTGCAGAAGTAGCAGACGCTGATTCGTCAGCAGATGAATTAATGAGCCTTCTCGAAGATGTTCCTACAGAGGATGCAACACCTGAAGGTGAAACTGTAGATGAAGTAGCAGAAGAAGCCGCTGAAGTGGCAGATGCTGACGCATCAGCAGAAGAACTGATGAGCCTTCTTGAAGATGTTCCAACAGAAGATGCAGCACCTGAAGTTGAACCAGTTGTAGAAGAAACACCATCTGGTGATATGTCAGAAGAAGAGATAGATATGGCCAGCGATGATCTTCTTAACATGCTTCTTGATGATGCCAGTGAACAAAGTCCAGCTGAAGAAGTAGTCCCTAGCGAAACTAAATCTGCAGATGCTGCAGGTAGTGAAGAAACAGGCTCTGATGCTGGCGATGATAAACAAGCTGAAGAACTTATGGCTTCTCTTGACTTCGATTTAGGGGAACTTGGAGAAGAAGATATAGAAAAGCGACTTGCTCAGGCTAAGGAAGAAGGTCTTGCAGAAGCAGCCAGTGATAATGAAAAACTTGCTGCCAATGAAGGCAAAGACATCCTTGAAATTCTTGGAGATGATGCTGCAGGAGCCTTAGGGGACGTAGCAGATATCCTTAAGAAGTCTGATGCAGGAGAGATGGTTGATCAGGCTGCTCTAGAGGCAGGCGCTGATGTAGCAGCTCTTCTTGGAGCAGGAGCAGAAGCTTTAGAAGAAGCGGCAGATTCTAAGAAGAAAAAGAAAGAAAAGAAGAAAAAAGAAAAGAAGGCTAAGAAGGATAAAAAGGAAAAAGCCGAGAATTCTGAAAATAAAGAAAAGAAAGGGCTCTTTAGTTTCTTTAAGAAAAAGAAGAAAGAACAGGATGCAGTGGTTGAAGGTGTAGAAGGAGAGGGAGCTCAGGCTACTACAGGAGATGGCCAAAATCTTGCTGTACAGGAGGCTGAATCAGATACTGACAAAGAGGCTAAGGCATTTATGGATGCTATGGCAGGTGATACAGAAGAAACACCTATCGACGAGTCACTTCTTGCTTTCGACCTTGATGCTACCGCAGGAGATGCTCCAGCAGAAGATGAAGAAGCACCAGCAGTACTTGATGATGATATTTCAAGAGATATAGATAAGGTCCTTGGCGGAACCGGTGAAGCGCTTTCTTTAGACAATTCTGAAGAGGTAAGTTCAGAAGAAGACGGCAAAAAGAAGAAAAAGAAGAAAGAAAAAGACCCTAATAAGAAAAAAGGCTTAATTGCTAAATTATTAGAGGCTTTAACTGAAGAAGTTGAAGAGGAAGCTCCTAAGGTTGCCGAAGCAGATCAGACTAAGGTTTCCGATGAAAACTTAGATATTCTTGCTCAGCTTGATTCGGAAAATGCTGAAGAAGAAGGCGGAAAGAAAGGCAAGAAGAAAAAAGAAAAGAAAGAAAAGCCACCTAAGGAAAAGAAACCAAAGAAAGAAAAGAAACCTAAGAAGGAAAAGCCACCTAAAGAAGAAGGGGGCAAAAAGATTCCTAAGGTTTATATTATTAGAACTGTTGTCTTAGCAGCATCTATACTCGTTGCTCTTATGCTTATAGCAACTATAGTTCCTAAACTTACAGTTTTAAGTGATGCTAGAAATAACTTCTATAAGGGTGATTATCACGCAGCATTCTTACAGCTTTATGGTAAAGATTTAAGTAAGAGTGATGAGATACTTTATGAAAAGTCTCGTATGATTGTAATACTTGATAGAAAGTATGAATCATATGAAAACTATAAGAAGATGAATATGCCTGATATGGGACTTGATTCCCTTCTTGTAGGACTTCAGAAATATGAAGTTATGAAGGATAGAGCTGATGAGCTTGGAATAAAGTCTATCCTTGATCAGACAAGAGCAAAGATTATATCAGCACTTTCTTCTGATTATGGACTTAGCGAAGCAGAAGCATTAGAGATACTTACCTACGATTCTGTTGACTATACAAGAAAGATTAACAGTGTTGTTAACGGAACACCATTTGTTACTGCTAAGCAGGAAGCATATACATACTATGGCTTAGATGAGAATAGTACTTCTACTGTAGCTCCACCAGAGGATGGCAATAATACTACCAGCCCTGATCAGTTCCAGGATATACTTCCAGAGGAACAGGATTATCTAGATTCACTTAATAATAATCAGAATCCAGATATGAATGCTCCTGATGATACTGTTCCTGACAATCAGGCTAATGAGCCTATAGAACCTATAGATCCTAATAGGGAAAATGAAAATCGTGATAATCAGAATAATGAACCTGATAATAATGTAGTTGATGGCCCTGTTACTGTTGGACCAGATAATGCTACTACAGTTATTGATTCAGAAAATTGGTCATCACAAAACAACTAGAAATATTTACTAAATAACGAGGTTAATACTTTGATAGCAATTATTGATTACGATGCAGGAAATATAAAAAGCGTTGAAAAGGCTATAGAATTTCTTGGACATGAATGCATAGTTACAAGAGATAGAGAAGAACTTCTTAAGGCTGATAAGGTTATTCTTCCAGGTGTAGGAGCATTTGGAGATGCTATGGAGAAAGTTAATAACTACGGTCTTGTTGATGTTATTCATGAGATAGTTGATAAAGGAACTCCTTTCCTTGGAATCTGCCTCGGCCTTCAGCTTATATTTGATGAGAGTGAAGAGGCTCCAGGAGTTAAAGGTCTTGGTCTTCTTAGGGGTAAGATAGTTAAGTTTCCAGAAGGCGAACTTAAGGTTCCACAGATTGGATGGAATTCACTGCATCTAATTAATGATGGTAAGTTATTTAAGAATATTAAAGAAGGTTCTTATGTATATTTTGTGCATTCATATTATTTGAAGGCAGAAGATGAAAGTGTAGTAAAAGCTACATCGGAATATATGACAACTTTCCATGCTTCTGTTGAAAGTGGTAACGTGTTTGCCTGCCAGTTCCATCCAGAGAAGAGCTCTGATGTAGGACTTGCAATATTAAAGAACTTTTTAGAAATGGACTAGACTAATATGTATACAAAACGAATTATTCCTTGCCTTGACGTCAATGGTGGACGTGTTGTTAAAGGCGTTAACTTTGTAAATTTAATAGATGCTGGTGATCCTGTAGAGATTGCTAAAGCATATGATAAGGCTGGAGCTGACGAGGTAGTATTCCTCGACATTACAGCTTCATCAGATAAGCGCCAAACTGTAACCGATATGGTAAGACAGGTTGCCAGACAGGTATTTATTCCATTTACTGTTGGCGGCGGTATTAGAACAGTTGAAGATTTTAAGAATATTCTTAGAGAGGGTGCAGATAAGGTTGCAGTCAATTCTGCAGCTATTATGAATCCTGAACTTATTTCAAGCGCTGCAGATAAGTTTGGTAGCCAGTGCGTTGTAGTTGCTATTGATGCTAAGAGACGTTCAGATGGTTCAGGCTGGAACATATTTAAAAATGGCGGCCGAGTTGATATGGGAATAGATGCCATAGAGTGGGCTAAGAAGGCCTGCAGCTTAGGAGCCGGTGAGATACTTCTTACAAGTATGGACTGCGATGGTACTAAGAATGGCTATGATAATGAGCTTACCAGAATAGTTTCTGAAAGTGTTAACATACCTGTTATTGCTTCAGGTGGTGCAGGTACTAAAGAGCATTTTTATGAGGCTCTTACAGAAGGCAAGGCAGATGCTGCTCTTGCAGCTTCACTTTTCCACTTCAAAGAACTTGAGATTATGGAAGTAAAGCAATATCTTAGAGACAAAGGCGTATCGGTAAGAATGTAATGGGAAAGATATCGGGTGACTGGCAGGCAGCCTTAAAAGACGAGTTTAATAAAGATTACTATAGAAAACTATATAAGTTTGTAAAAGATGAGTACTCTAACAGGCAGATATTTCCTGAGAGTCAGGATTTATTCAGTGCTTTTTCATATACTCCACTTAAGGATGTAAAGGTTGTTATTATAGGCCAGGATCCTTATCACAATGTTGGACAGGCACACGGACTTTGTTTTTCGGTTAAGCCTGGAATCGATATTCCACCGTCTTTAGTTAATATATATAAAGAACTACAGGATGACCTTGGATGCTACATTCCAAATAATGGTTATCTTGTTAAATGGGCGAAGCAGGGTGTGCTTCTTCTTAACACTGTTCTGACAGTTAGAGCTCATGAAGCTAATTCTCATAAAGGGAAAGGCTGGGAGACATTTACAGATGCAGTTATAGACGTTCTGGGTAAAGAGGACAGACCTATCGTATTTATTCTTTGGGGTTCACCTGCACAAAAGAAAGCGGCAGGACTTAAGAATCCAAAGCATCTTATACTTAAGGCACCTCATCCAAGTCCATTATCGGCTTATAGAGGCTTCTTTGGTAGTAAGCCTTTTAGTAAGACTAATGAATATTTGAAAGCCAATGGTCTAAGCGAAATAGACTGGCAGATTGAAAATATATGAGTGAAATAAGGTTAAATAAATTTATAGCCTCTATGACAGATATATCCAGAAGAGGGGCTGATAAACTTATCGAACAGGGTAAGGTAAGCATTAACGGCAGAAAAGCTACTGTCGGCATGACAGTTAATGATAACGACGAGGTAGTGGTTGATGGTAATCCACTTGGCCATAATACTAAGAAGGTTATTCTGGCATTCTATAAGCCAGTTGGAGTAACTGTTTCCAAGAAGGATGATCATGCCAAGGTACTAATAGGCGATATTATAGATTATCCACTGCCTTTAACTTATGCTGGAAGACTTGATAAAGATTCAGAAGGTTTGATACTACTAACTAATGATGGTGACCTTATTAATGACCTTATGAAGGGGGCTAATCATCACGAGAAGGAATATGTAGTAAAGCTTGATAAGAAGCCAGAAGATGGGGCTATTTCAAGACTTGAAAAGGGTGTATATCTTCCTGAACTTAAGGTTAAGACAAGACCATGTAAGATTAAGAAGATATCTGATAAAGAG
>NZ_JAILQF010000025.1 GCF_024699075.1 Butyrivibrio sp. | reverse complement strand
GGAAAAAATCTTGAGGTGAGTGAATCAATTAAAAAGCTTGCATTACAGAAAAAGCATTATCACTTCTTGCAAACAAGGCTATCAGCATTAACTGCTGGCAGGGAGATGATGTTGTTGGATTTGATAATCCAAACGGCGGAGCAGGAGATGGCATCGCTACAACAGGTAATTATCCTGGACGTGCCAGAACATTTGAAGAGCTCAAGGATGATTTCCTTAAGGCTATCAGCATGATACCGGGCAAGAAGTGATAATGCTTTTTCTGTATCCACGCCATAACTTGAGTAGATCTCTTTTGCTTCCTGATAAATCATTTTTGTACTCATGTAAAAATATCATATAGTTTTTGTATGCTTTTTGTCTTTATATCTTTATGTCTTTATATCTTTATGTCTCTTTATCTTTATGTCTTTTTATCTTTATGCTTTTTATCTTTATGTTTTTTATCTTTATGTTTTTTATCTTTGTATTTTTAATTTGTAATTTTTAATCTTTATGATTTTTATCTTTATATCTTTTAATTTTATGGAATCTCTTTATTTCAAGCTTCAACAAGCTTAATATCAAAGCTCTTTTTGATCGCATCTCTTGCTTCCTGAAGGTTCTTGTACTCTCCTGAACATATGAACTGAACCATAAGATTTCCAAGTGCTGTGCCTTCTGTAGGCCCTGCAAATACAGGAAGTCCTGTTGCCTTAGCTGTTCTCTTGTTAAGATACATATCCTGAGATCCGCCGCCTACTATGTTTATTGATGTATATTTATTGCCTGTAAGCTTTTCAAGCATCTCAACAGTTCTTCTGTAATCATCAGAAAGTGAATTGTAGATAACAGCCATTACTGCTCCTGTTCCATCAGGAAGCTTTCCTTCAGAAACCTTGTCCATAGGAAGTGGATGTCCCTCTTCCTTGCAAGCTGCCTTAATTTCTTCGATCATTGATCTTGGTGCAAGAAATCTTGCATCATCAACGTCAAGCACAACATCTACATTTTCTGAATGTTCAGCTGCTTCTATAAGTTCAGGGAAAGAAGGTTTGGATCCTGTAAGTTCACCAATCTCTCTTCTAACTGACTGGATCATCCAAAGTCCCATGATATTCTTAAGATATCTGTAGGTATGATCGTAACCGCCTTCGTTGGTAAAATTTGCTTCCATAGACGCTGCATCTGTTATAGGAGCTTTATTCTCAACTCCCATAAGTGACCAGGTCCCTGATGAAAGGAACACTGCCTTATCATCTCTTGCTGGAACCGCAAGATAAGCTGAACCCGTATCATGTGTTGCAGGAAGTATTACATCAAGATCAAAACCCACATAATTCCTGACCTCGGGAGTAAGTTTTCCAAGCACTGTTCCCGGCTGGCAGATCTTACCGAATATCTTCTTTGGAAGTCCAAGCTTTTCTATAAGGTCATAGTCCCAGTTACATGTCTTTGCATCTACAAGCGCTGTAGTAGAAGCATTAGTATACTCATTAGCCTTTACGCCAGTCAGCTTATATGCAAGATAATCCGGAATCATGAGGAAGCTCTCTGCCTGCTCAAAATATTCAGGATGCTCCTTTAAAAGAGCCACAAGCTGATATATCGTATTAAATTTCTGGTATTGGATTCCTGTCTTAGAATAGAGTGTGTCAAAAGAAAGAACTCCCTTATCTTCAAGTTCCTGTCTTATTCCATCTGTTCTGTCGTCTCTATAAGCGACAGTGTCGCCAAGTATCTCCCCATCGCTGTCAAGAAGTACGAAATCTACTGCCCAGGCATCAATTCCCATTGTGTCAGGTGTAAGTCCCTTATTTCTACACTCTCTGATACCGTCTATAACACTCTGATACAAAGCCTTTATGTCCCAGCACAGATGACCGTTTTTCTCTGAAACACCATTCTCAAATCTGTATACTTCCTGTAGCTTCATAATGCCATTATCAACATTGCCGATGATATGACGACCACTGGAAGCACCTATATCAACTGCCAGGTGATTTTGTCCCATTGCTATCTCCCATTTTATATTAGCTTTATTCCATTTAGAACTTGCTTTTTATTTGGCCTGACCTAATAATGATTATAGTAATATTTAAGCCATATACCATTATTCAAAGTCCGAAAGACTTTTGCAAAAGTCCACTCTTTTTGTATAATGGTCAAAAACGCATATTTTGAATAATTATTTGATCAAAAATTCAACCCAAACGATATGGAGGAAGCATGTTTACTTATACAATGGATGTCGAAGACGGAAGCATATGGCAAAGAACAACGCCCAGCCAGGCAGCTCTCTCACAGCCTTATGTCGTAACCGAAGCAGGCCTATTCTATGGCAGGGAGAAATTCTCAACTTCAAGAGGTAACAAAGAAAGCTATCTCATCTTCTATACCATCGAAGGTTGCGGTCAGATAAGCCAGGGAGGGGATACTATCCTTCTAAAAAAAGGGGAAGCCCTTCTTCTAAACTGCAGAACGCCTCAAAGCTATGGCACCTATAAAGAAGCCGGCAAGTGG
>NZ_JAILQF010000002.1 GCF_024699075.1 Butyrivibrio sp. | reverse complement strand
TCTTGTTGGCGCCGTCCAGTAGAGAATATTCGGTGTGGACGTGCAGATGAGTAAATGCCATATAAATCTCCCAAAAGTTAAGTTGTAAACCCAGTGTAATAATCATAACATATTTTTAAGTTTTGCATTGCAAGAAGGACTTTGTTGCGATAAACTTATAAAGAAGTATTTTTTTGAAAAAACATTGATATTTTTTTGTCAAACTTCTATAAGAAATTGGCCAAAGGAAGTATTGAAAGGAAGCATGGATTATGGCAAAAGAGATTAAGAAGATTGGCGTACTGACCAGCGGCGGAGATGCACCGGGAATGAATGCTGCTATAAGAGCAGTAGTACGTAAATCAATCGCAAACGGACTTCAGGTAGTTGGTATTAAAAAAGGTTATCAGGGACTTCTTAATGAAGAGTTCATAGATATGGACCGTCATTCTGTTTCAGATATCATCCAGAGAGGTGGTACAATTCTTGGTACAGCCAGATGTATGGAGTTCAAGACAGAAGAGGGTCAGCAGAAGGCAGTTGAGATCTGTCACCAGTATGGAATAGATGGTGTCATCGTAATTGGTGGTGACGGTTCCTACAGAGGTGCTCAGAAGCTTTCACAGCACGGAATCAACACAATCGGTATACCAGGTACAATCGATCTGGATATCTCCTGTACAGATTATACAATCGGATTTGATACAGCTATTAACACAGCTATGTCAGCTATCGATAAGGTACGTGATACATCATCATCTCACGAGAGATGTTCTATCATCGAGGTTATGGGACGTCACGCAGGTTATATCGCACTTTGGTGCTCAATCGCTAACGGCGGTGATGATATTCTCATTCCTGAGAAATATGACTTTAATGAGCAGAAGGTTATCGACAATATCATCGACAACCGTAAGAGAGGTAAGACTCACCACATTATAATAAATGCTGAGGGTATCGGACATTCAACATCTATGGCTCGTCGTATTGAGGCAGCTACCGGTATTGAGACAAGAGCTACTATCCTTGGTTACATGCAGCGTGGTGGTTCACCTACATGTAAAGACCGTGTATATGCTTCTATGATGGGTGCTTATGCAGCTGATATCATGACACAGGGTAAGACCAACAGAGTTGTCGGATATCGTGACGGTAAGTTCCAGGATTTCGATATCGAAGAAGCTCTTAACATGGAGAAATCTATCGACGAATACATGTATCAGATTGCAAGAATACTGTAATCTCATATTTATAATAGTTGGAATTTTTAAAATTTCAGGACACCGGAGCAATCCGGTGTCTTTTGCTAAGAGCATAAAGCAAGATATATTTTAAGGATGAAGTTATATGATAACTAGTGCATCAAACGATAAGATCAAAAAGATAGCAGCATATAATGCAAAGAACCGTCTCCGCAAGGAGGATAAGGTCTTTATAGTAGAAGGAATCCGCATGCAGGTGGAAATTCCTTCAGACCTTATATTAGAAACATATGTGTCTGAATCTTTTTTGTCCAAAGCATCAGAAAAAGACATGGAATATTTAAATAGCCTTCCTCTTGGATATGAAGAAGTTTCAGATCAGGTATTTAAGAAGATGTCTGATACTAAGGCTCCGCAGGGTGTTTTGTCGCTTGTAAGGCAGCTTGAATATACGGATGAAGACTTGTTTGCACCTGCCAAAAACAGGGATGGTTCAAGCACAGATCTTGAGCCTCTTATACTTATCCTTGAAGGAATTCAGGATCCCGGGAATCTTGGAACGATATTTAGAAGTGCAGAAGGATCAGGTGTTACAGGCATATATATGAGCAGCGACTGCGCAGATGTATATAATTCCAAGGTTGTAAGATCCACAATGGGAGCTATATTCCGCCAGCCGTTTAAATATTCTGAAAATCTTCTTGATACAATAAGTATGCTTAAAGAAAAGGGCATTGTAAGCTATGCAGCTCACCTTAAAGGCAAGAAGAATTATGACGAGCTTGATTTTAAGAAGGGCACAGCTTTTCTTATCGGTAATGAAGGAAACGGACTTAGCAAAGAGATATCAGATGCTGCAGATGAATATCTTCTTATACCTATGCTGGGGCAGGTTGAGTCAATGAATGCGGCAACATCTGCGGCTATCCTTGGATTTGAGGCTGCAAGACAAAGGCGTATATAGATATGACATT
>NZ_JAILQF010000445.1 GCF_024699075.1 Butyrivibrio sp. | reverse complement strand
AAGAAGAATGGCCTCTTCCTTGAAGCCCATACAGATACTCTTGGCGGTATGGTATCTTCTATTAAGGGAACAGGTCGCCTTGTAGTAACACCTCTTGGCGGAATGAATGCTAATAATGCTGAGACAGAGAATGTCCGCATTGTTACTAAGTTCGATGGAGATTATGAAGGAACATTCCAGCTTGTAAATGCATCAATCCATGTTAATGGTGAGTACAATGATATCAAGAGGACTTTTGATACCTGCGAAGTTGTCCTTGATGAAGATGTTAATTCTAAAGAAGATGTTGAAAAACTTGGTATAAGCGTAGGCGATATCGTATGCTTTGATCCTTGTACACGTATCACAAAGTCAGGTTATATCAAGAGCAGATTCCTTGATGATAAGTTCAGCGTAGGTATACTTCTTGGATATGCCAAGTATCTTAAGGATAACAAGATCACTCCAAAGCGTGCAGTATATGTACATGTAACTGTATTCGAAGAAGTAGGTCACGGCGGATGTGCATCAGTTCCTGAAGGCGTAACAGAAGCAATCTCAGTTGATATGGGATGCGTCGGAGAAGGTCTTACATGTACAGAGCGTCAGGTATCCATCTGTTCCAAGGATAGCGGCGGACCCTACGCTTATTCAGTAGTTAAGGGACTTATAGAAGCTGCTAAGAAGATGGGCGCTGACTATGCTGTTGATGTATATCCTCACTACGGATCTGACGTAGAAGCTACACTTCGTGCAGGCTTTGATGTAAAACATGGTCTTATCGGCGCAGGTGTATATGCTTCTCACGGTTATGAGAGAAGCCACAGAGACGGAGCTGAGAATACACTTAAACTTCTTATAGGCTATATAGATTGATATTTAATAAGTATCAAAAAGGTATGTTTTTTTGTGAGTAAATAACAGAAATCCGCACCAGCTGCGAATAATGAGACTACTGTTTTTGCTAGCGCATTAACAGTAGTTTTTTTTTATGAAAAAAGTATTTATTAGGAGAAAAGTTTGAAAGTGTTCCACTTTCAAACCCGAATTGGTGTCGCGAGCTCCACCAATATCGAACCATTAGTCACTCGTTTCACTCGCGACATGAGGTTAAATATGATTATTGGAATTGACTTAGGTACGACCAATTCACTGGTCAGTGCATGGACAGATGAAGGCATTAAGATTATTAAAAATTCACTCGGGGAATATCTTACGCCTTCAGTTGTCAGCATAGAATCTAACGGTGATACTTTTGTGGGCCAGATTGCCAAAGAAAGACTTATCACACATCCTGAAACTACCTTCCAGGAATTTAAAAGAAATATGGGATCAGATGTGACATATGAAGCCTTCGGCAGAACCTATACAGCTACAGATCTTTCTGCAATTGTTTTAAGGGAACTTAAACAGGATGCTGAAAGAGAGCTTGGCCAGGAAGTCACTGAAGCTATTATCAGTGTACCTGCTTATTTTTCAGACAGTCAGAGAGCTGCAACAAGAAATGCAGGGCTTATAGCAGGTCTTAAGGTTAACAGACTTGTAAATGAGCCATCAGCAGCTGCCCTGTACTATCATGTGAGTCATATTAATGAAGATGAGAAATACATCGTATTTGATTTTGGCGGAGGAACACTTGATGTAACCTTAGTCGATGCCTTTGAAAACATAATAGAAATTCAGGGAATATCAGGTGATAACCACCTTGGAGGAGCTGATTTTAATGAAGCTATAGCTCTTGATATCTGCAACAAGAATGACCTGATATGGCCGGCACTGACTGATTATCAGAAAGCACTTCTTTACCATCATGCAGAGATTATTAAAATCAGACTTTCAACAGAATCCGAACTGGAATATAAATTCAGATTTTCCAGGAATAAAGAAGATCTTTTTGCAAAAGAAATTATATATAGAATAGATCTTCAGCATCTGGTTGATATATCTGCTGATATTTATGAAAAGATCAAACGCGTGATGATAAGACTTTTCAATGATGCAGGTATGACCAAAGATGAAATTGATGATGTTGCCGGAATAATCCTTGTTGGCGGTTCATCCAAAATGCCGGCTGTAAAGCTTTTCCTAAGATCCATGTATGGAGGTAAACTTCTCGTTGATGAAAACCCGGACGAGATAGTATGTAAGGGAGTAGGCGTTGCGGCTGGAATACAGCAAAGATCAGGCAATGTCAAAGATCTGATTCTGACAGATATATGTCCATTTACACTTGGCGTTGGAATAGTTAATGACGTTATGTCACCGATTATCAACAAGAATGAAATCCTTCCATGTAGTAGAACTGAGACTTATCAGACTATTAAGGATATGCAGGATGAGATCATTTTTAGCGTATATCAGGGAGAATACCACACTGCATCCAGGAATAAACTCCTGGATAAGATATCGCTTAAAGTTAAGCCGTTACCTGCAGGTGAAGCTACTGTTGATGTGACATTTTCATATGATATAAATGGTATTTTCGAAATTGAGTTTGAGTCTGAATATATGGATGAATCTGTGGTCAAAGATATAGCGCAAAGCAGCGGATTATCAGAAGCAGATCTTGCGGCAAGAAGGAAGAAGCTCGCTGAACTAAAGAGTAAGTCCAAAGAAAACAGGAATAAGTTGGTACTTCTTATAGAAAAAGCTGACAGGCTTTTTGCAGAATCCAATATGGAGCAGAGAATTATTCTTGGTAATGCTATTGAGGAATATGATAGAGCACTGCGAAGTGCAAATAAAGATGCAATCGAAGCTTCGAAGCAAAATCTTGAGAATATAATAGAAATTATTGAAAGAAGTATTTTCGGTCTACCTGATCCTGAAATATAAGTATTGGGAGAAGGGATACAATAATTCATGATTATGGTTTTGAGCAATCTGCCTTGTCGTGAGTGAAGGGTTAGGTATGAATAAAGTTTATTGGGAAATCTTGCAAATAGAATCTACTACGGATGAGAAAGCAATAAAGAAAGCATATGCAAAACTTTCAAGAAAGTACCACCCCCAGGAACATCCCGAAGAATTTAAGAATCTGAAGGCAGCCTATAAAGAAGCTATTAATTATGCCAAAAGGCATAAGAGCTTGGAAGAAAAAGCTATAGAAGAAAAAGCTATAGATGATAAAAAAGTAGTAGAAGAAAATTCTGATAATCAGGAATCTTCTGATAATCAGGAAGCGGAATCCTCTTTTAACAAAGATGATTACAGTCAAAAAGATGAGGTGAAATCTGACGATCAGGAAGAGAATTCTTTTGAACATCATGATATAAAGACAGACGATCTGGAAAAGATCACTTTTGAACATTTCGAAATAAAGACAGATGATCAGATATATAATCAGAAAATCAATTTCAACCTTGAAGATGTAGAAGTTTCGGATGAACCCGAGGAATCTGAGAATGAAAAAACTCTCGATCCAAAACTTAAGCTTAAAGAGTATACTCTTTTTGCAGAATATGTTGAAAAGGTAAGACAACTGCCTTTTTTATCAAAAGATGAAAAAACGTGGATGCTTATCTTTTTAAGACAGTCTGCTGTTTTTTATGACAATAAGAATAACCTGACAGCATACTGGGGAGTTTTTTGTTGTGATATAGTTGAAAAGTATAAAAGTCTTTGCAAGAAGAAATATAAACCTGATCCGAAAATTACAAGATTTATTGTTGATTATTATTCTTATCTGCCCGACTTTGACTACAATGTATGGGATATTTTGGCTAAATATCTTTTCCCTGATACCAAAAAAGCAAGGAGCAAAGGAGAATGGCCGGAAATAGTCAAAAAATTTGGACTTATCAGAAGTTATCAGATTGAAGGTCGTGTATACCAAAAACAGGTTGATGTGCCTATTGATATTATCATAAAGAATATCTATCCCTGGAGTAAAAGACGTGATGGGGAATGGGATATCAATACATCAGTGGCTGATGATATTTGGAATAATGGTGAAGGTCACAGAAAAAATAAATCTTCTGATAAGGGCAGTCTTGGTTTCGCTAAAGGTTTTTTTTGTTTTTTGTTTATTCTCTTTCTTTTTGAGATGTCCAGCTTATTATTTGTATTTAGTGGTAGTCCGAATGAAAAACGGCAGACACAAGAACAGAATCCGCTCTTAACGCAGCAGAACGTGGCGAATTATTTGGCGACTAATGGGGGCAATCAACTTGCTGCTGATAGTTACAATAACAGCGCAAATAACACTAACATAAGCGACGTTATGGATAGTTTGGAAATCGTATCTCACAAGAATGAAGATGGTTCTTATGAAACTGAATTTGTAAAAAAACCTGCTTCTGTTTCCAATTTAAAGGTTGAAATGTCTGATGATTTTAATGGCGTTGTCTCATGGAACCTGGCTAAAGATAGTAGACCAATAGGATGTCATGTCGAGATATTTGCCAAGGATGAAAAAAATGTATGGACGAAAATAGAAGAAATAGATGTACCATCTGATGAAGGCGCATCAAGCGTGTCGTTTACAGCAACATATGGTTGTCAGTTTAGAGCTGAGGTTACAACTTATGTTGACGATGAGGATCATGTGAAAGGGGAAAAGGTTATAGCTTATTCGGAATAATCAGATTGTAGAGCAGATTCCTTGATGGATGTTTCTGTCTTTTAATCATACAAACATTACCCGAAAACAAAAAACATCCAAATTGACATTCAAAAATGTCGTTCGTCGCATGAAATTGACGTTTCGTCGGATGTTTATGTATTTTTTTAAAATGGAATGTATATTTAAGATGCTGTTGGTGCTTAGAAATGACCTTATAGTAATGACAATATGACACTGACAGTTAAATGAAGCTTAATAGTAAAAACCCAAGAAATTTACTATTTAAGATTCATTTGAAATTGGCGGTTCCGAATAGATTTATCTGTTTGGGAACCGTACAGTTTCTTACGAAGCACTCTTAGGTATGAAAGAAGCGGGGACGAGCATTATACGGGGAACATGCTCAAGTCAGAAATATTATCTATATTTATCGCAGGCAGGATCCTGGTCATATGACCGGGATTTTGCTTTATTCGGGCAGGATTCTTGAAATTTCGCTCTGGTAATGACATAATTACATAACCAAATGATTGATTTTTGGGTTAATGAGTTTTGCAGTACAAGGATTTTTTATGTTACAGATCGGTTCACTAATTGATGGAAAGTATAAGATACTGAGTATTATCGGGCAGGGCGGTATGAGTACTGTCTATCTTGCGATTAATGAAAGGGCTAATAAACCCTGGGCTATCAAAGAGGTCAGGAAGAATGGTGTCAGTAATTATGAGATAGTCAAGCAGAGTCTTGTAATGGAGACCGATATGCTCAAGCAGCTTTCTCATCCATATCTTCCAAGCATTGTAGATGTTATAGATTCAGATGAATGTTTTCTTATAGTAATGGACTATATAGAAGGTAATACACTACTTAGAGCCATAGAAGAAAATGGAGCTCAGCCTCAGGACAAGGTTATAAAATGGGCCAAGGAGCTTTGCGATGTTCTTTCATATCTTCATACCAGAAAATCCCCCATTATATATAGAGATCTAAAGCCTGCCAATATAATGTTAAAGCCTGACGGAACGATCACTCTTATAGATTTTGGAACTGCAAGAACCTTCAAAAAAGACAGAGTAGAAGATACTACCTGCCTTGGTACAAGAGGCTATGCTGCTCCTGAGCAGTTCGGCGGCAGGGGTCAGACAGATGAGAGAACAGATATTTATAATCTCGGAGCGACTTTATATCATCTGGTAACGGGACACAATCCCGGGGAAGCACCTTATGAGATGTATCCTATAAGGCAATGGAATCCTACGCTTTCAGCCGGTCTTGAGCAGATCATCTTAAAATGTACCCAGCTCAATCCCAAGGACAGATATCAGTCAAGTGCGCAGGTTATGTATGATCTTGAGCATTATAGCGAACTTGATAAGGATTACAGACAAAGAGCGGCTTTGAGAGTTGCCATGTTTGCGATAACTGCAAGTATAACAATTATATGTGCGGTGTCTTCAGCTCTTTTGACATCATCAGCCGGTAAATTGGAAAAAGACAGTTACGCATCCTATATAGAAGAAGCCAGAAGCCATCCAAATGTAACCGGACAGGTTAGTAATTATGAAGAGGCTATAGCTTTAAATCCTACAGATAACACTGCTTATCTGGAGCTTTTAAATCAGGTATATCTATTAGATGATATCTTTAGTCCTGAAGAAGACGAGATGCTTAGACAGATTTTGATAACTCCCTATGACAATAACAGGACCTATGAGCAGATGCTTATGACCAATCAGGAGGATTATGATGAGTTTGCATACAGACTGGGTCTTGCTTATTTCTATTGTTATGACAGCGATGGCAATAAGCCGATGTCTACCAAGTGGCTTGATATAGCAGCGAAATCTCAGACACTTGATGAGGTCATGGTCACAAGAGCTCAAAGGCTCAGTAAGATAGCAGCCTATTATTCAAGACTTGGTAAGACTAGTAAGAGCGGAGATGAAGTGATAAGTTATGCCCAGTACTGGGAAGATCTTGTTGATATAACATCCGGAGACATTGCACTTTCAGATAATACAACTACGGCTCTTATGGTATATAAGGAGATGGTAAGTCAGATCAGCAAACATTCAGGAGAGTTCAAGAAAGCCGGGATAACATACGAAGAGATAACGGCTCAGCTTGATAATATAAAGACGAGACTTGAAACGGATATTATCGTTAATGCTGAGAATGAAGATAGGATACAGCCTTTGAAAGACAATCTGTATACTAACCTCGAGCTTGCATATAAAGCTGCAGAGGGTGTCTACAAAAAGGAAGGGTAATAATGTTTTTTAGTAATAATATAGTCAGCATGATATCAGGTGGAACGAGTGTTGATAAGATCAATGAGACATCTCAGCTATACCAGACCATTGCTTTTATTTTGATAGTGGTAGCAATAGTTTTTTTTATCATAACTGTTTTTATCTGGTTCAAGATGAATATCAGGCATGAGATAATAGTTCTTACAGGAATTGGTGTCAAAAAAGAAGTTGCAAGGATAGAGAAGAGGGCCAAAAGAGAGACAGAAGGAGCTTCTTCAAATGTTCAGATGGTAAAGAGAAGATCGGGTATAATACCTAATTCTGAGATAATGGACAATAATATAACTCAGAATCTCAGTGACAGAAAGACTACTCCTTTAAGGCAGACTGTTCCTATCAAAGCTGTTTATGGAAATAATGACAGTCCTGAGACCATGCCTATAAGTTCAATGAACGATATAGATGAAACAGTACTTCTTGAAAATAACGGTTCTAAATCTTTTGATAATAATTCTTCGTTCGTAGTTGAGAAGGATGAAGTATATATTTCCAACAATAAACAGTAGTCAATAAATATAAGAATTTACACACATACATTAAATACAAGCAATATTAAACAGTAAACACAAGCAACATAGAAAGAGCATATAGCATAAATGTTTTTTACAGCCGGACTTACAACAGATAAAGGGACAGTCAAAGAAATAAATCAGGATTCCATGATGCTCAAGGTAGCTAAGAGCAAGGAATTTGGACGTATCGCGTTTGGACTTGTGTGTGATGGATGCGGGGGCTTATCTTATGGTGAGATAGCTAGTGCTTCATACGTAAGGAGAATGGAAGACTGGTTTTATAATGAACTTCCGGGTCTTTTGTCCAATGAAGATGATACCAGAAAGCTGGATGAATCCAACTTTGGAAGGCATGATCCCATTGAGCTTATTAAGGGCAACTGGACATATATATCAACTGAGATGAATGAAAAGCTCTATGAATATGGTGCGCAGAAGCATGCAAGTGTAGGTACCACTGTATGCATGCTCATCATACTTGGTAACGAGTATCTTGCCATGAATATCGGAGATTCCAGGATATACAGGTTCTCTAACAGGAAGGTGTCCTGCATCACACATGATCATTCTTATATCCAGAAGCAGCTTGATGAGGGGCGCATGACTGCAAAGCAGGCTCTTGTAAGTCCTATGAAGAGCGTACTGCTTCAGTGCGTAGGCGCAGCCTTTAAGGTTGATCCATACTATTCCAGAGGAGTTATAGACAAGGATGAGACATTTCTTTTGTGCTGTGATGGATTCTGGCGCATGACTTCCCAAAATGACTTTGCAAGGATCATGAATGTATCAGATAAGGATTCTGAAGATGCTATAGAGGAATCGCTTAGAGAGCAGGTAGAGAAGCTCAAAAGAGATGGAGAAAGTGATAATATTTCTGCTATTCTGGTAAGGGCCCGGGATGCAATTTAACCATAAATGAGATATACTGAAATATATATAACTCGCAAATGCGAAGCAATTTGTGAGTTTGACACAGATCAACTTGCATATAAGAGGATAGCTATGAAGAAAAAATCAGGATTTGTAGTATTAAGTGTACTATCGGGAATATTATTTGGAGGAGCATTTGCAGGTAATAAGCTCTATGACTTTGCTATAAAGCCTAAGCAGCGCTCTGATGCTGATCCGGATTCATCAGAACTTATAACAAGAGGTCGCAGGTGGGTCAGGAATCATGAAGAGCGAAGAGACATATATATCAATTCTATAGATTCTTTAAGGCTTCATGCAAGCTATATTCCTGGTAAAGAAAATGAACATCACTATGTTGTTCTCATCCATGGTATATGGGACAGCTCAGAAGGAATGGGAATTTATGCACAGGAATATGAGAAAAAAGGCTGGAACCTTCTTTTGCCGGATTTAAGAGGCTTTGGACAGAGCGAAGGTGATTATATAGGTTATGGTCATGATGATCGTTATGATATTATTGAGTGGATCTACTGGATCATCAAAAGAGACCCTGAAGCAAGTATCCTGCTTCATGGAACTTCCATGGGCGCAGCTACTACACTTTTGGTAACAGGTGAGTCACTTCCTGAAAATGTCAAATGTGCTATCTCAGACAGCTCATATACAACAGTTAAGGAAGAATTTCTTGATGTATATAAGACTCTTGATCCTAAGATCGCTATCATTCCTTCCTGGCTTGCAATGCCGCTTCTGCGCTTTGAGGTCAAGGTCCGCGCAGGATACGATTTCTATAAGGTAAGACCTATAGATGCAGTCAAGAATTCCAAGACACCAACATTGTTCCTTCACGGAGATTCAGATGACTTTGTAAGTCCTTCAATGTGCCGTGAGCTTTTCGATGCAGCTGCCTGCAAGAAGGAGTTCTGCATGACTCTTGGTGCCAAGCATATAGAGGGAGTCTGGATAGATTCCAAGAAGTACTGGCATAAGATAAATGAATTTCTTGAGCATAACAATTTCTGACTAGATATGGAAATAACTAAGAACTGTGATAAATTAACAATTTCTGACTAGATATGGATAAAAATTAAGAACTGTAACAACTTAACAGGTATTATAATGATAAAGAATTGCAATTGACCCAGGTCATGAAGTGATTCTTTATTATTATCTATGGGGATAAAAATTTTTTTAGCAAAGGATGAATATAATATGTGTACTTTTGATTATGCCAAATTGTCAGACCCTGGCTTTTTCGCACAGAATCGTCTCCCTGCTCATTCAGATCATATCGTATGCAGTAATCTGCAGGAAGCCTGGGATCAGGAGAGCTCTCTTAGAAAGTCTCTAAATGGAAGCTGGAAATTCAAATATTCTGCTAATCTTTCAGAACTTCCACAAAACTTTGAAGCTTTGGATGTAGACTGTCATGCTTGGTCTGATATTCGTGTGCCTGCACATTTGCAGCTTGAGGGCTATGGTGTACCTCAGTATGTTAATGTTCAGTATCCATGGGATGGACATGAGGATATTGATCCTCCGATGATCCCTACGATGGACCATCCTGTTGGCAACTATGTTAAGTATTTTACGCTTCCAAAGGATTTTATGAGGCACGGCCTTTATATAAGGTTTGACGGCGTAGAGAGTGCCTTTGCACTCTGGCTTAACGGAGAATATGTGGGATACAGCTCTTCTTCCTTTGATGCCAAAGAGTTCGATCTTACACCTTTTGTAAACAAAGATGGTGAGAACAAGCTTGCACTTCAGGTCTTTAAGTACAACTCAGGAAGCTGGATGGAAGACCAGGATATGTTCAGATTCTCAGGTATCTTCAGGGATGTAACACTCTTTACCAGAACTAGCAGTGTATCTGACGTTGATACTTCAAAGGCAGCAGGCGGAAGCGGATCAGATAAGGATACTTGTACCGGTATAGATGTATACGATATCAAAGTTGTAACTAATCTTCTTGATGATTATAAGAAGGGCGAACTTGAAGTAACACTTAAGGGCTGTGGTAAGGGCCAGATGACTCTTCAGCTTTTTAAGGAAAAATGGGACAGTGCCCTTAATATACAGGCAGCAGATGGCGATGAGATCTGCTCAGAGAATATCAGCTGGACAGACAATGTTTCTGAAGATAAGAGTCTTAGCGGAGTATGCTTTGCAGATCCTTGCAGGAATCTTTGCACGGATTGCGCAAAGGTTACCTTGAAAGTCGATGCACCGGATCTTTGGAGCGCAGAAGATCCTAATCTTTATGCTCTTGTCATTACTTTATATGATGAAAATGGTCTGGAGTGCGGCACCATCCTTCAGGAAGTCGGCTTTAGAGAATATGTCATGGGCCAGGATCATATCATGTATATAAATGGTAAACGTATCGTATTCAATGGTACAGACCGCCATGAATTCTCTCAAAGAACAGGACGTGCCTTATCTCGAAGAGAGATGGAAACAGATGTTATCAACATGAAGAGAAATAACATCAACGCCCTTAGAATGAGCCATTATCCTAATAATAGCTACATGTACAGGCTCTGTGACAGATACGGAATATATGTAATAGATGAGACCAATCTTGAGACTCACGGAACATGGACTGCAGGAAATAAGAAACCTGAAAGCTACATGGTACCTTATGACAATGAAGACTGGCTTTCCATGCTAATAGATCGTGGAACATCAATGCTTGAGCGTGACAAGAACCATCCGTGCGTACTTATCTGGTCATGTGGTAATGAGGCATTTGGAGGAAAAGTAATATACGAGCTTTCCAATTATTTCAGAAATACTGATCCTACAAGGCTTGTCCATTATGAAGGTATATGTCACGACAGAAGATATAATGACACTTCAGACATGGAATCTCGCATGTATCCTCCTGTTGCTGAGATAAAGGATTATCTTAAGGAGCATCGTGATAAGCCTTTTATATGCTGTGAATATACTCATGCTATGGGTAACTCCTGCGGCGCAATGTTCAAATATACTGATCTTACAGAAGAAGAGCCTTTATATCAGGGTGGTTTCATCTGGGATTACATCGATCAGTCAATTATACGTAAAGACCGCTATGGCCATGAATATCAGGGTTATGGTGGCGATTTTGGTGAAAGACCTAATGACGGAGACTTCTGTGGTAATGGTATAGCATTTGGAGGCGATGAGAGAAAGCCTTCACCTAAGATGCAGAGCGTCAAGTTCAATTATCAGCCTTTTGCAGTTATAGTTGATGAGGATGCAGATACTGTTACAGTCCGCAACAGGACTCTTTTTACAAATACTGATCAGTATATTATGAGGGTCAGCATCAAGAGTTACGGAAAGACTGAGTACCAGAAGGATTACATAGTATCTGTAGAACCCGGGGAAGAGGAAGTGTTCGGACTATCTCTTGAAGA
>NZ_JAILQF010000430.1 GCF_024699075.1 Butyrivibrio sp. | reverse complement strand
TATTTTGGATCAAAGCATGCCAAAGACGGTGCTAAAGATGATATATCCTACGAAGTAGTTCGAGGAGAGGTTTTGGATGTTCCTGTTTTAAACGAAAGCCGATGGGTATATGAATGCGAGGTTGCAAGAACTGTCGAGACTAGGGATTCAACCACCTTTTTCTGTCATATCCGCAATATACAGATGGATGAAAGTCTTATGTGTGAAGATATATTTGATATTGATCTGACAGTGCTGGATCCGATTATCTATTCGGGCAGATATCATAGCCTTGGCAAGATGCTTGGAAAGATCGGTGATTTTTTATAATCGAATAACTTCTATAGGTGGTGCATAAATGGTTATAGAATTAAAAGATACTTCTAAAGTAAAAGATTTATTTGCAGGCTGGCAGGAAACATTGATTTATTCCTGTGTTCAAAAGGTTATGGGGAAGATTTTTGTTACTGATCACGTTGATCCTGTTTCTGCTTTTGCATATGTAGGTTGCTTTGGCTTTGTGGCAGGGAAGCCAAACAGAGAGCTTTTAGAAAACAAGCCGGAAGGCTTTACAATTATTACACCTCAGAACGAAGCCTGGGCAGCTCTAATAGAAGAGGTATATCCAAGTGCAAGGAAAGTGACAAGATATGCCATTAAGAAGGATACCAAATTTTATGAGGCTTCCTTACAGAAGAATATAGACATGCTTCCAAACGGGTATGAGTTAAAAGAAATTGATTCAGACCTTTACGACAAGTGTTTGGAAGATCCAGTGACAAGAGATTTTGTATCTTCTTTTGTCAGTAAAGAGCAGTATCTTGAACTTGGCAGGGGAATCGTCATTTTGAAAGATAATAAAATCGTATCTGGTGCGTCCTCTTATACCAGATACAACGAAGGAATAGAAATAGAAGTTGATACTGTTGAATCCGAAAGAAAGAATCATCTTGCGACTATTGCCTGTTCAGCACTTATCCTCAGGTGTCTGAAAGAAAATCTGTATCCAAGCTGGGATGCACAGAACATGAATTCAGTTCGTCTAGCTGAGAAGCTTGGGTATAAGTTTGATCATGAGTATATAGCATACGAAGTGGACAGGACGAGAAGAGTACATTAGTAATATATCTTTGAATTAAAGCTATTGAAATTCAGGCTTAAGTGACAATTATAAATCGGTATAGGGTGGAATGGATATGATTATACGACTAATGACAATTGACGACTACGAAAAGGTGTATCATTTGTGGCTTTCTTGTGATGGAATGGGGCTAAATAACCTTGATGATTCCAAAGAAGGGATTGCTAAATATCTTGATAGAAATCCGAATACTTGCTTTGTCGCCGAAATGTCAGATGAGATTATCGGCGTAATTATTGCAGGGCATGATGGAAGACGTGGGTTTATTTATCACACTGCGGTTAATTCTGATTATAGGAATCAAGGAATAGCGACTAAACTTGTAGATGCAGCTATGGATGCACTTAAGGCAAATGGAATAAATAAAGTTGCGTTAGTCGTTTTTGATAGAAATGTCACGGGAAATGCGTTTTGGGCTAAAGCTGGGTTTACTGTTAGAGATGATTTAGTATACAGAAACAAGGCTAATGTGGAAATGATAAGGATAGACACATAACTTCAGCTTTGTTGAGTTTGGAAATTGTACGGACATCAAACGTCATTCTGTGTAATAGAGAATAAGTGTACTAAGGTTAGGAATGTATTGTGAAGATATATTTTGCGAGACATGGACAAACAGATTGGAATACATTAAGAAAAGTTCAGGGGACTACTGATATTCCATTGAACAGTCGCATACGATAGAGGTTTATAATGCATCTCCTATAGAATTCAGTATCGAGGAATTGAATGAGATAAGAGAAAGGCTTTAATGAAGCTGCAGACAGAGGATTTAGGATAACAAATATGAAATACACAGAATTAACAGAAAAAGAACTTGATGAAGTAGTTAAAAAATATATAGAGTACTACAACACAGTAGAAGATTGCTGCTTTACTTACGAGAAAGCGTACAAGAGAATCCACCAGGTTATGACAATAGAAGATGCAATGTGCCAGATTCAGTATGATGATAACGGCAGTATGACCGGCTTTTGCATGGGATATTATAAGCAGTTCGATGATCTTCTTGCATATTTCCTTGAGGAAATCGTTATATTTACAGGCTTTCATAATCTTGGGTATGGTTCGGATTTTATGGCTGAAATTGAGGATGTTGTGAAAAAGAATGGAGCAGAGCACCTTGAGCTTATTTCGGTAAATGATGCTCACCACATGCACTTTTATGAAAAAGCAGGTTTTTATGCGGCAAAGAATCTTTCTATGATGGGAAAACATTGGCAGTTATGAGCTGAAAAGAAAGGACAAGTAATATGGCTTATCCGCGGACACTTAGTGACTACATACGACTGTATGCAAATGACGCAGCAGATATGGAAGTAGATATTTGTCAATATAGTGAAAGAGATGATGTTTGGGGCAGCTTTTATCATGGAAAGTTAGTTAAAGATAAAATACCGGAATGGGCGCTCGGGTATGAAGTTAAAGATGTCTATGAGTCTAAAGAAAATCATTCTTGTACTATTTATCTTAAAGCCCTGGAATAATAGTGGAATGGTTTAATTTCAGTAAAAATGACCATGGGAGTTGGAGAAGCTTTAATGGCTAAAGAATATTTATATCATGGAAGCCCCAAAAAGTTAGACAAGCTTGTTCCGAATCAAGCTTATGATACAGGATTTCAAGAAGGATGTCAGTATGCTGTTT
>NZ_JAILQF010000423.1 GCF_024699075.1 Butyrivibrio sp. | reverse complement strand
GATATTGCGAAAATTTATTTGGTATTTATCCGCAAACTTCCGTTGTGATAGACCTGTCATTTGTCGCAATTCTAAAATACACATATTTGGATTTCCTTTCTGATTATATCCAAATATAGTATATCTAATTTAGATACAAATATCAAGCGGCAAGTTTTAAGGAGTTAACCGTCACTTAGGGGGGGCGGTCACGGTGAGTCCATCGAGCTTCATCCCATCAGCTAAAGCTAATGGGTTTTCGCTCGTAAGTAATTTATAAAAATTAGCACCACCATTGATATGTAAAATTAGCAGAGAAGTGATCCTACTCTGCTAATTCATAATTTTTACCAATTCGAAGATTAGCCTTCACAGACAAACTCTTTATCTGAATATGTGTATTTAGTTTTTTCCCCATTAACAACTCCTTCTATACATTTCTCTTCTTCATTAATTGAATAATTGGGGATATTTTCAAAAGATTTCACATATACAAATTCTCCATCTTCATACACATAGACACAATGGGCCATATCTCCTGCCGCGCCTACATGACCAAGGGATATCACCACATCTTTTCGCCCGTCAAAAGTAACATCTACATACTCTGCTTCAAAATCACATGCATCAAAGACATATCTATCTGTATCCATTGATGCTGCCTTTGAAGGATATTCGACTTCAAATGATATTTCTTTGCCTTCAACATTCACAAAAAAGTAATCCTTAACGTGATCATACTCGCCTTCAATACTTTCTTTTCTTCCTATGGAAACACGATAACATTCTTCCTCTGAATCGATATAACTTTCTGCTTCTATCATTTGATCAGACTCTAAAGAAACGTCTTTTTTATCTGTATCATTTTCACTACTATTTTCCTGTTCAGAACTACTTGTTTTATCATTCTGACTTTCTGTAACCGTTTGTGTTGATACATCTTCCGAAGCTGTAAGTGTTGTTGATTCATCACTACTTGTATTTGTATCATCTATATCTGTATTCTCTATTGTTTCTTCATTCTCTTCTTGATATGATGCGTATTCTTCATTTTTTCCGCACCCAGCAATCATCATTATCATTGATATACTGCTAGCTATGACTATGGTTTTTGCAAGTATTTGTCTCTTCATTATCTCTTCTCCGCTTTATTATTCACCAATATATTGAGAATAATTATCCATTAAAGTGTTGTAATATTCTGCACCTTTATCATAAATATCTGTATACTCAGAAATATCTATTCCTTATATACGTTCAAGAAATCACAATTCTTTAAACTCGTCCTGATGCTCTAGAATATAGTCAATGACATTATCTGCTGTAATTTCGCTTACATTATCGCTTAACCAATTAGTAACCGCACTCTTACCCATAGCATATTGGAGATTATCCAAGCCATCTTTACAGCCACAATTTACAACAGCAATAGTTTTTTGACCATTTGACAGCACTGTTATCATATCGTATAGTCCGTCATCATCAACATCATGAATCTTTATTTCTTTAACATCACTGTACTCACTTATATCTACTTTCTCTGATGCGTAGAAACGAGGATGTATATCCATGACAACCGCATTATCTTCAATTATCCAGATATTCGGTCCATCGTCAGTACTTACTATTGCGCAGATAATCTTATCATCTGTGTCATATACACTGACTTCCATTGTTTTATCGGCATTCTCTTCCCACAGTTCACGATTAGAAACGAATCTGTATGGGTTATCGGAATCTCCTGTTTCTTCCAAGGTTATACGCCTTCTATTGTCTTGATAGCCAACCTGAAAAACTATCTGTATACGATTTCCGTCTCGCACCCCCTCTTTGCAGAACACATTTTTATCATAATAGTCACTGATCTGTTTAAAGAAAATGTCGTAATCTTCTACATATATATATCCTGATATCATTGAAGGATCGAAATCTGTTATGCCTGTTTTATTTTCTACAAGTGTTCTGACATCTTCTCCAGATAAAGCTATGAGATCATATTCAACTGAATCAAATTCATCATCTGCATCGAGATAAGCATTTAAAGCTTCCTGAGAGTAATCGCAGTTTTCAATGCCTGCTCCATAAGCCAAAACATCTCCCCAGTCAATCTGGTCTGCATTTTTGTATGATGCAAGTGTAAAGCCATAATTATCTTCCTGATTAAGATATTCCTGTAATTTTTCAAGTTCTGCTTCTGAAAGCGCCTCACCTTCAATCATTTCCGGTGAATCATACTCTGAAAGCTCAACGTTTGTATTTTCAGAATCACCTTCCCCTGTTTCATCTGTGGTGTCATCTTCGACCACATCTTCTTCAGTTATATCTTCTTCAGATTTGCCTTCTGTAGCATCATTTTCATTCTTTGAAATATCATCTTCAGAATCATCAGAAGTTGCATTTATCTCATCTTCAGAAAAATTCTCAACTGATACTTCTAAATCTGCATTTTCTTTTGAATTAAGCTTAAGTTGTGCGCTACTGCATCCGGATAAAACAATAGTAGTTGTCACAACTCCTGCTACAACGTTAACGATTTTTTTCATTTAGTACTCTCCATTTCCACGACTCTCTATATATACTAGATCAAAGCCATTTATAGAAGTTTTTATTCCCTATTCATTTCTATAAATCCTTCAAAATTAGCATCAAGATCATCGATGTTACCTGTGTATGTAACATAAGTAACCTTATCGCCAGAATTACCTTTAATACTTCAACCAATTAATAGGATTTGAGAAATTCTCATCTATCCATTCTTCATAATCGTCTTCTTCCACACCGTTAACAACTAATTCATATGAATAATTTCCATCATCATCTTCGCTAGAATGCTGCTCTGCAAAACAATCTAATTCTACACCATCTCTACCGATTTTCATTGTATAGTAGTAATTGTCTCCGGCACCTCCACTAGCAGAAAACTTTCCATCTTCCTGAAGATTTTCAAATGATCTAACACCTAGGTTTGTACCGTAAAAATGGTTATCTTCTTCTGTTAATATCAGATAATTTCCACCACCATCAAGGATGTGTAAAATCAATTCTTCGCCATTCTGACCATCTAAATCCACAAATACATACTCATCAATTTCTGGCATTCCTTCAGCCATAATTGATTCTCCATATTCTTCAAAAGTCACATCTGAATCAGTCCAATCAAAGCAATAAAATGTTTCTTCATTGTTCAACACTCTTGAATAATTTCCAAACTGATTGTTTGTATCGTTGGCTGTGCTATCCTCTTCTTCTATACTACTTTCTTCACTTACATCATTTGATATATTTTTAGAAGAATCGCTACCATTACTCTCTGTTACTTCATTTTCATTGTTATTATCCAACTGAATATCAGCACATCCTGTTAGAAGCAATATACTCAATAAAGCAACGTTACCCTTTTTAGTCAAAATCTTTAAAATATTCATACCATTCATTTGCTGCAGCTGCCCTTTCATCTTTTTGTTCTATACTATCTGCTGATC
>NZ_JAILQF010000104.1 GCF_024699075.1 Butyrivibrio sp. | reverse complement strand
CATCAGCAAGATTTCCATGCTTATCTACAGGGTACATTGTACTGATAGACTGATGCAGGTACTGATATCTTTTATCCTGTCCCATTGCAAACTTTTCTTCGAGATGTAGTAGTTTTCATTAGCCATTTTGAAAAATATTTTCATTTTGGCTAATTCACTCTTCCAACAACCAATCTGCCAAATCTATAATTCTAATTCCTTCGTATTGATATTCATCGTTTCTTGTACGTGCGATAAGCATTTTAGGATATGCATCTTTTATTTGTAAAAGTGATGAAACTTCTCTCTCAAATGTCTTATCATCGCTTATGTTATCGGATACTTGAATATAGATTTTTTCGCTACGCTTTATAGCCACAAAATCTATCTCCTTTTTATATAATACCCCAACATAAACCTCATACCCTCTGCGAAGGAGCTCTATAGCTACAATATTCTCAAGTATTCTTCCATAATCCATATTTCTAGTGCCCAGCTTGGCGTACCTAAACGTAGGATCACTGAGGTAATACTTATCATTACTTGATAAATATTTTTTCCCTTTAATATCGTATCTACGGATTCTGTAAAATGCAAATGCATTGCATAGGTATTGCATGTATGAACCAACCGTTGTATGGTGAATTTTCTCATTCATACTGCCAAGGACATTTGTAATATTCCTGGCCGATGAAAGATTTGAAATGTTATCCATGAGAAAATCTACAATTCTGTCCATCAACTGAGTATTTCTTATTTTATATTTCTGTCTGATATCCCTCACAATCAGAGTGTCAAATACATCTGCAATGTAATCATACTTTGCTTCTGGATTTTTATATAGATAAGAGCCTGCCATTCCTCCTTCTTTAATATATGATGATAGAGCCTCATATCTGTCGTCAGGATCAAAATACATGACATATTCCTTAAAGGAAAAGGGGAAAACTTTTATTTCAAATGTTCGTCCGGTAAAGAGTGTAGCAAGATCGGAACTAAGTAAAAAAGCATTTGAACCCGTTATATATATGTCATACTTTTCGGATGCATGTAGTCCATTGATGGCCTTTTCAAAGTCCTCACACATTTGAACTTCATCTATCAAAATGAAGTTTTGCATATTGTCTTTATACAAAGAATTTATATGGTCATACAATGCGTGATAAGTGAGCAGTTCCTCAAACTCCGGAAGGTTAAAATTGATATGGATTATATTTGCATCTTGTATATTTTCATCTATATATTTTTTAAATGATTCCAAAAGTTTTGACTTTCCGCATCGTCTTACACCGGTAATGACTTTTATATCCGGAGTTCCTATTACATTGATTATTTTCTCCATATAGGAATTTCTTGGGATAAGCCTCATAATATCCATTTCTCTCTTTCTCTTTGATGAGATTATTCTATCATTTCTATTAGCCATTTTCAATATTTTTTCATTTTTGGCTAATAGGTGTGTTGGCATTAAAAAACAGCACCGGACCTTTGACTATCCGATGCTGTGTAATCTATCTGCTAACCTGGGTCTCAATATAGCTTGTTTCAAAATGAAATAATGTTGATATTTTTTTCGGTCTCCCAAAAATCGAATGCCACACCGAGTGCCACGGGAGTGCCATTTTTCTATAAAATACATAGAGTTATAACAAGTTATATGTGAGTTGTAATTTCTGCAAGTCCAGTATTTATGCGGATTCATAGAGTTTTATAACTCTTTATGGAGATATATGAAAACAGGCTTCAAATAACTATTCCTAATGCCCCTGCTCTATCGTTCATTGATATAAGTAGCCTTGCTTCAATTCATCATCTGACCATATCCTCTCGTAGGATCCGCCAATCTGATTAAAAATATCATCCCAGTATTTAAATCCCGTCATTTTTTCATGATCAAGAGAATGATTCTCAAACCATCCTAACAACAAATTCCATGTCTTTTCATCAATCTTCGCTGACCAGTTCTTTTTGGGATCATCATTATCGTTATATGAGATGCCATCAGGATGAGTCGTGATGATACCGTTTGCTCCCCTGTGTGCCATTCCACGAATCTCTAAACTCGCATAAAAAGCTCCACCGATTGATGAAGACATTAAATTAGGATATCGCCTTTCATATTCCTCACTTAAAGCCTTAAATCTTGCCTCATCAACGGCATTACATAAGAGCACCTGACCGCCTCGTCCCTCATCTCCCGGTCTCATAACATACTTGATCCCTGTTCCTGCATGCGTACCAATATAGTATCCCTCTAATGGTTGATGCGGAACTTCTTCTACTCCAATAGCCTCCGATAACGCACTTTCCAGTTCCTCGGTTACAGGAATCGCATCATACCAGTTGCCATTAAA
Source organism: Butyrivibrio sp. (assembly GCF_024699075.1). The sequence continues at coordinate 1,607 of NZ_JAILQF010000104.1, read as the reverse complement.
TCCGGGCAATTCACTGATCATGACCCTCGTTCCGGTCTGAGCATCCTCCTGTATCTTAAGATGCTCCGGCTTAAATACACCTGCGCTCTTACCATCTACAAGGATGCGAAGTCCGCCTATCTCCGGCTCAGGAACAAGCTTATAATTCGCCGTCTCAACTTCCTTAAAGTTTGACACTCTGATCTCTGAATTACGTCCTCCAGAAAGCCCTGTTCCGTTCTTCTGCTGTACGCCCTGATCCGCCAACTCATAGAACTGATTCCTATACGTCGGACCATTGGCAATATACTTCTCAATTATTTCTCTTGCTGCAGCAATATCTCCTGACTGCGCTCTCTTAAGAAACCTGGCACCACTCCATGATTCTAGGCTGTCTATGATACTCTGACATTTCAGCCCATGTTCATAAGCCTTGGGCATAGCAAGATAGGTCTCTTTAGCATTCTGTAAGATAGCAGTCCAATCACGATTTTGTGACCATGTTGTCATCGGATCAGCGATTCCATTACAAAATCCGTTATATTCAGCCTGAGATGAATATGCCCTCATCTTATTAAAGGTCTTCATACCGGTATTACCTGTGAGTCCCTTATCATCCATATAAGATGTCAATGCAAACATCTCTATCTCGGTAGCATTCTTCGGGTCAACATCATTCACTCGAACCTCATAATCTCCAACCTTTATGATTGGATCCTGCTCCGTCGATGAATCAGCATATTCGGCAATGAACCCTCTGTTTCCTATGGTCATGATACAGATATTCTTTCCATCACTGGATGAAGTGGTTCGGGAAGTCGCTTTCCCCATAAATTCGGTGTCAAAAGCAGTATCTGTATAACCTGATTTAGAATTGTATCTTCCATACTGATATGTTTGACTATAACTTGTTTGTACTGCAAATGGCATAGTCTCCTCCTTTCCGCAGCTCATCTGTCAGTCCGAGCTGCACCGCTCCCCGGAAAGTTCCGAGCGGTATTATTTTTATCTACATTTCTCCACCGACAAATGTTCCTGCTTCATACGCCGATAAAATCCCCGCCACTTTGGGATCTGTCGGCATAGAGAATAAATCATTGAATTCCGAAACGCTGTTTGTCTTAAGGGATATCTTCCCATTAAGAAAATCAGTGTATGCCTGTCTCTTCTCAGCCGCTTCTTGTAACCACTTCTCTTCAATTTCTTTCTTTTCAGCGGCTTTCTTATCTATCCTTTCCTGGATCTTTTTCTGCTCTCCACGCTTTGTCCAGAAGCTACCCTTAGACTGTGCCTCCCAGACCTTGTCACCAGTTCCGTTCTGATAGCCCATATGCCAGCCATCAGCTCTACAATCTTCTTTTGTAGCACCAATATGAGCCACAACATAACGCGAGCCACCAATTGACCTAGCCCATTCTGGATATGGCGTGGTAAGTGCCCTTGTCAGATCATCCAACACCCACTTTTCATATTCCGGATCATTTTTCATTGCCTTAAAACCTTCTTCCGAAATATCAATTGACCAACTATCGCACAGATTACTCGGTGACCATGGAATGTTTGAAATCTTCTCATGGATATAATTCTTGTATTCCTCCAACGTCATATCTTTCGTAGATACAGCAGTT
>NZ_JAILQF010000418.1 GCF_024699075.1 Butyrivibrio sp. | reverse complement strand
GTCTTCCTTGGATATCTTCTTGTCCTGCTCGAATCTACGATATGAACGCGCCTTTTTTACCAGATCTTTAAACATTGCTCCTCCTTACTCCGTAATATACCGGGTCTACGACTTCGAAACTACCATCCCCTAAAGGCAATGGTTTTCTGGCTACCTCGTTATAAAATCCCCCACACCTTAAGCATGCATGTGGCATCTGACTTTTAATCATATGCAATTAGTATAACACTTATACCCGCCTCATACATGGCAAGTACAGGATTGTCACAAAAAATTAATAATTACTTTTTGGTACTCTGCAGTAAATGCGACTTTCTGCAATAGACTTTTAAAAAGCCATTTATCATGCCCGTTTTCACTTACAAAGTTAACCAAAAGCTGAAAAACAGTCAAAAAATTCACTCAAAATTATTCATTATATTATTTAATTCTGTTAAAATATTTATGTAACTGTTGACTATACTCATCTTCAGGTAAATTCATGAACATAATATCAGATTCAGTTTTATTTGAAAATTTGGTTCAATTAATTCCTGCCGGAATCTTCTGGAAAGATAAAGACAGGCGTTTTCTTGGTGCAAATCAGATGTTTCTGGACTACTATGGTCTTAAATCAGTCGAAGATATCATAGGCAAGAATGACGAGGAAATGGGCTGGCATATAGATCCGGACCCTTTCAGAAATATAGAACTTAAGATACTTTCGACAGGAGAATCCGTAAGGGATGTTCCCGGAGAATGTATTGTCAAAGGTAATCTCCGCAAGATCAAGGCTTCCAAATGTCCTATTTATTCGAATGGAGAAATAGTAGGACTTGTCGGCTATTTTATGGATATAACAGCAGAAATTGCAGAAAGGGACCGCCTTGCGGTTTTGTGTCAGACAGATGATCTTACAGGCCTTCTTAACAGACGTGCCTTTAGTAATATTGTCCTTGAATATGAAAAACAGTACAAAGAGAAGAATACCGACTTTGCACTGTTTATGATAGATATTGATAGTTTTAAAAGTATTAATGATTCCTATGGCCATGAATATGGTAACCTGGTTCTTAAATCAACTGCCAAGAACCTTACCATGGCTTCTGCAGATAACAGCATTGCATTTAGATATGGCGGTGATGAGTTTATTGTTATTCATCAGCTATATTCAAGTTCTGACATAGAATCTTTGGAAAAACGTATCTATCGCTACATTGACAGTCCTTTAAATATTGATGGTAACAATATAAGCATAAAAGCGTCTATAGGGCATGCCATTTATTCAGAAACCCTTAGCATTGATACTCTTTTAGAGCTTTCAGATAATCGCATGTATGATGTCAAAAAACTACATCACCGCGTATGAATGTTCTACCTTTTATTGGAATTAAAATTGACAGCAAGGAAATATCAAAAAACCTCACAATAATACAGCCGTATTTTTAATAACTGTACCTGTATCTTGTGCAGCTCTGACAGGTGGAATTGTTCACATCAAGAAAAAAAGAAAAGAATAATATCTGTACGCAAAAAGGATCTTGAGAAATTTATTCAGGGACCCCTTACAGGGTCCCTGATAAATAAAAGTCTAAACTTCGTATATATCATTACAAGAATGCATTTAGCATCTTATTTAATCAAGTCTTAGTATCATCATAAGAACACGCTTTGCGCATAGCTCTAAGTCGCTTCTATGTATAACTCCCATCTCCATGGCTTTACCTACTCTGTCCGGATAGCCATTGGCCATCTTGACATCATTGCCTGCAAGGATTTCTTTGTAATGCTCTGCCCTGTTCCACCAGTCACTGGTTACCATTCCTTTAAAGCCCCATTCATCTCTAAGGATACCTGTCAGAAGGTCCTTGGATTCTGAAGCCCTTTGACCATTGACCGCGTTATAGGCTGACATGATCGTCCATGGATCTGCCTCTTTGACTATTATCTCAAAGGCCTTTAAGTATATCTCTCTAAGGGCTCTTTCAGATACTCTTGAATCGCTATGCTTCCTGTTTGTCTCCTTATTGTTAGCTGCAAAGTGCTTGACACTTGCTGCTACGCCCAGAGACTGGATACCTCTAACAAGGCTTGCTGCAAGCTTACCCGCAAGATAGGGGTCTTCCGAATAATACTCGAAATTTCTTCCGCAAAGAGGACTTCTGTGAATATTAACAGCCGGTGTGAGCCAGATCTGGAGATTATTTTCCTTAAGTTCCTTACCTCCGGCTTCGCCGACTTTATATAACAGATCCTTGTTCCAGGTGGATGCCAAAAGGGTTGCGCATGGCCATGCTGTTGTTACTACGCCGCAGTCAGGATTTATACGTACTCCTGCAGGGCCGTCTGCTGTCATGACGTTAGGTACGCCGTATTCAGGCTTATTGCCCATGCCCCAGGTATTGGCAACACCCCTGTTGGGTTGACCACCCAGAAGGTCTATAAGATCATCATCACTTAGCTGAGCTATAAAGTCGTCAATAGATATTTTCCCTTCATAGACATCTATAAGTGGCTTTGTATCCTTGTTCTTATATGAATCCATAAGAAGATATGAGCCCCTGCCCCTGTCTGCAGGAACGACAGCTTCTTCTGTTCCCGGAACCATCTTTTCAAATATGCACTCATTTATATCAGCATCAGGACCTGTGGGGAGATCTTCATAGCTTCCGTCTGCAAGAAGTCTTTTCTTTAAAGATACTGGCGCAAGCTTTTTTGAAAGCTTCTCATAGACTATATCTTCAGGCACTATAAACTTATACTCGCTTTCGAACGCATCTTCTACGCTTGATCCAAGGAAAAATCTGTATTCACCCTTTTCTATGACATAAGAAGACTCTTCTATCTTGCCAAGATCATCGTAGGATGATAGCTGATATTTGGATACATACAGCTCCATAACCTGAGCATCTCCCGCTTCAAGGAGTCTTGTCTTTTCAAATGAAACAAGAACTCTTGAAGGCTTTTGGAGTTTTCCCATAGGAGCTGACATATAGATAGCCGCAACTTCCTTGCCGGCGAGCTTACCTGTATTAGTAACTCGTATTCTAAATGTGAAGCCGTCATCTTCTTCAATTACCTTTATCAGTTCCTTGTCAAAAGATGTATAGGAAAGACCATATCCAAAAGGATATACTATTCTATCTTTGGCATCTTTTATGGTCTCAAAATATCTATAGCCAACATATATATCTTCTGTATAGTCTACATAATCAACCGATTCATGGAAGCCTTCTGTTGATGGATAATCCTCTATATCTCCGGCAAAAGAGTCAGGAAGCTTACCAGACGGATTATCAATGCCCATAAGGATTCTTGCTGCTGCAAGGCCTCCTTCCATTCCTCCCTGCCATGCAAGAAGAGCTGCCCCTATCTTATCATCACCCTTGATCCACTTGGTATCTACGATACCACCCACATTAAGGACTACTATGGTCTTTGCAAATCTGCCGCTTACTTTGCTGATCATCTCCTGTTCAGCATCTGTAAGATAGAAATCTCCCTTCGGGAAAATCCTGCCTGCAGTTTTGGGCATGCTGACTTCTGTCTCCCAGGGATTGTACTCGCCGTTATACTCTACATCTGAACGGTCCCATCCCTCGCCGGAGAATCTGCTGATACTGATGATGGCTGTATCTGTATAAAATCCTGCTGATGTTAGTAAATCGTCAGGAAGTGTGGGCTCTACGGTCATGCCGGGAGCTGCTCCTTTTTGATACTGGCTATCTACATCTTTTTTGTAATACTCGCATAAAGGCTCGAATACATCTACTCCAAGAGATTTGAAGCCTTCATAGATATTCCTTACGTACTTGGTATATACGTCTCCTGATCCGCCGCCTCCTTTTACGTAGTCAAAAGTGCCTTTGCCAAAAAGAGCAACCCTGGTCCCTTTTACAAGTGGAAGTATATCCTTCTCGTTTTTGAGAAGTACCATTCCTTCGGCTGCTGCCCGCATTGAAAGCTCTATATGCTCAGCGCTTGCTGTAACTTTCTTATCTCCTTCAAGAGGAAGATTTGGTTGAAAATTAGCTCTTGTCCATTTTTTCATATGATCAAATACCTTTCCATCGCATTAGTATACCGGCTTGTTCATTACCATCCTCTTATTCAGATATCAAAAACTCTTCTGACATCCGGTAATGAACATTCCAATACCAAACACACGCACACCCCGTGTCACATAGCTACTCATTTCGTGATCAAAGCAGCTATGTCATCATCATACCATTCTATGATAAAATGTATACGCTACATTTTTTATTTTTAGTGTGCAAATTTTAGAAGTTTAGGGTATCTTGTTTTATAATTTCTGGGTTTAATATCACTTTGATCTTATGAAACGGATCAAAGTAAATGTACTGACTCATTTTTATTTAATCAAATATGAATAAGTCAGTACACTAGGCATATAAGGAATTTGGGGGATTATGTTCAGTAAAAAAATAGCTCTTTTTATCTCACACATATATGGCGAATATCAAAAGAATCTCACGCAGGGAATAATAGATAAGGCTCTTGAACACGGCTACCAGACTCAGGTATTCACAACCAATGACGGCGAGTCACTTGGCGATCTTTCTAATATAGAAGAGTGCATACTACAGCTCCCTGTCTATAAGAATCTAAGTGGCATCATATTTGCATCAGGAACATATGCATCCAGAGATCTTAGGGACAAGATTTCTGGTGCTATAAAAAAGTCAGGGCTTCCGGTCATTGAAGTCAATGATACGGATCCTTTTTTTCCAAATGTAACTATGGATAATAGTACGATGTTCTCTGTCATAACAGAGCACTTTGTAAGCATGCACGGCGCAAAGCGCGTATGCTACCTTGGGTGTAAGAGTGAATCAGATATTTCTGAATTAAGGCTTGGCATCATCAAAGAGACCCTGTCCCATCACGGTCTGTCATTAGATGATAGCGACTACTATGTATGTGATGAAACACCTTACGATTTCGAAAAAGCACTTGATTATCTCACAAAAAAAGGGACTAATATCCCGGATGCCATCATCTGCTATAACGACAGGCTTGCCTATGAGCTGATAATCACTGCCGAAAATAAAGGATATAAGATCCCTGAGGATTTCGGCGTATCAGGATGTGATAACCTACCTGCAGGACAGAACATGATACCGGCGCTTACAACTATATCTTATCCTGTATATGACCTTGGACGTATCGCAGTAAGTAACCTTCACAGCCTTATCCGAGGACGCGAGAGGTCTAATACAAGCGTTTTTGCCAAAGTGATATATGGAGGATCCTGCGG
>NZ_JAILQF010000382.1 GCF_024699075.1 Butyrivibrio sp. | reverse complement strand
ACATCTCTTACGAGCACAGGGAGTGGCTGGATGACTGCAGCTTCAAATACCTATCAGGATACAACTATGTCATCTGCTGATACAACAGTTGATGCTGCAGCAAGAGATAAGTTTACTACTATTAAAGGCGGCGGAGAAGACATAGTAACAGTAATGGTATACATGTGCGGTGCCGACCTTGAAAGCAGAAGCGGTATGGCGACCCGTGACCTTAATGAGATGGTTTATGCGGACATTTCCGATAAGGTTAATGTCATTGTAGAAACAGGCGGTGCCAAAAAGTGGCAGAATTCTGTCATAAGTGCATCTACAAACCAGCGCTGGAAAGTTGAAAAGGGCGGTCTTGTAGCCCTTGATAAGAATGTAGGATCCAAGCAGATGACTGATCCTGACACCCTTGTTGACTTTGTAAACTATGCCAAAGAGAATTATCCAGCAGACAGATATATGCTTATATTCTGGGATCACGGCGGCGGATCTGTATCAGGTTATGGATATGATGAACTGTATCCAAATGCAACAATGACAATAGATGAGATACAGACAGCCCTTAAACAGACAGGGATAACTTATGATTTTGTGGGCTTTGATGCCTGTCTTATGGCCGGAATGGAGACAGCTATGGCAGTCGAGCCTTGCGCCGACTATCTTATAGCATCAGAAGAGACTGAACCCGGAACCGGCTGGTATTATACAAACTGGCTTACAGCCTTGTCTCAGAACACATCCATTTCTACAGTAGAACTTGGCAAAAAAATAATAGACGACTTTACATCTGCCTGTGCATCCCAGTCTTCAAGATCAAAGACCACACTTTCAATTATAGATCTCGCAGAATTTAAAGGTGTTATACCCGATGTACTGACAAGCTTTGGCACAAGTCTTAATACACAGCTTAAGAGTGAAAACTATCAGGAGGTTGCTAAAGCCAGAAGTGATACAAGAGAGTTTGCAAGTTCATCGCATATAGATCAGGTAGACCTTGTTAACTTCTGTAATAACCTTGGAACAGATGAAGCTAAAGAGCTTGCGGATGCAGTAAAAGGCTGCGTTAAATATAACAAAACCTACAATGTTACAAATGCCTATGGAATGAGTATATATTTCCCTTATAGTTCACTAAGATCAGTGAATTCCATGGTCAAGATATATGAAAACCTTGATATGGACGGATCATATTCGGATTCCATAAAATCTTTTGCTACACTTGAATCCTCGGGCCAGATAGTAACATCACAGTCATCACAGGGAACAGGACTATTTGATGTACTTCTTGGAGGAAGCGGATCATCTTCATCCTCTTCATCTGTTGATATTACATCTATACTTATGCAGGCCCTGTCAGGCTCCGGTTCATCTGTAAACAGTTCATATTCAGGATCCGGATCAGGCTACGGATCTATCCTTGACTTTGCATCCCTTCTTGGAGGAAGCGGACTTGTAAGCAGCGATTCAATATCAGATATAGCATCACTTCTAGGAAACAGAGCTGTTATAACATCAGACGATCTTGCCACCACTCAAAAAGACGGACAGGATGTTGTGGTACTTTCGGAAGATCAATGGTCGCAGATGAAGGCAGTAGGCCTTAATGTATTTGTTGACGACGGAGCAGGCTACATTGATCTTGGTATAGATAATGTTGCAAGCTACAACGACGACGGAGATCTGATCGTTACATATGATGGTACGTGGATGGCAGTTAACGGACAATTTGTTGCCTTCTATATCTGTCAGGATGACTACGATGCAGATACAGGATATTACTATCTTTTAGGTTACATTCCTGCAGAGCTTAACGGAGAATACGTCAATATCATGGTTGAATTCTCATCTGATAATGAAGCAGGACTTATCCTTGGAGCACAGGCTGTATATAAGGGATCCGATGGCGAGAACAGTTTTTCAACTGAAGGAAAAGGACTTGTTGAGATCGTAGAAGGGGATAAGATCGATTTCCTTTGTGATTACTACTCTTATGATGGAACTTTCCAGGATAGCTATTTCCTGAATGAAGAGTCACTTGTAGTTGATTCGGACGGACTTTACATTGAGACACTTACTATGGACAACGAGAATGTATATTACAGCTACAGACTTACAGATTACTTGAATTCGAACTACTGGACACCGGTTCAGAAGTATTAAAGATATTGTATGAAATGGAAAAGGCCGCGGGATTACCTGCGGCCTTGATTTTTGTATTAATTCTTTTTCTTGTTACGAGAAGAAGCGGCATTTTTTGTTTTACTATTATGAACAGAAGCTTTTTTGTTGCTGTTCTTATTTGATGAAGCGTTTTTCTTCTTGGCCTTTATAGCTTGTGAAGCGGGATTTTTAGGCTTCTTAGATGAAGAAGACTTAGAAGCGGTCGGCTTCTTCCTGACTGAATATCCGAAAGTTCCAAGTTTGGCGCCAAGTTCTCTGTAGGTTCCGTGTTCATATGCAAACATTCCTATATCATCCATATGGAATGCGTTCTTTTCGTCCATATATTTTTCATCAACATGAACAGCCACGACTTCTGCAAGGAACATATCGTGCGTCCCAAGAGGAATTATCTGAGTCACCTTGCATTCGATAGATACAGGTGCTTCCTCTATCATGGGAGCAGATACTACTGAACTCTTTGCAGGAGTTAAGTGACATTCTTTGAATTTATCAACCTTACGTCCTGAGGTGCAACCGCAGTAATCACAGGCACGCGCCAGATCCTTGTCAGGGAGATTAATTACAAAGCATCCGCTGTCCTTTATCATCTGATAGGAATGTCTTTCTTTTCTTACTGAAATATAAGCCATTGGGGGATCTGAACATACTGTGCCGGTCCATGCGATGGTGATTATATTTGGCTTTTCGTCAGCGCTCTGGCAACTGACCATAACAGCCGGAACGGGATATATAAAATTACCTGGTTTTGGAAATTGTATTTTACTCATAATGAATTATTCTTTTTGGGGCTGGTTTACGTTAAAAAACAATAAATAAGAATCCGAAATCAATTCCAAGTCATTGAAAGCTTTTTCTTGTGCTCAGCACAATCTGTGAGATAGAGGTTTATAAGAGTCTGATAGGGGATACCGGTTTCTTCAGATTGCTCCTTAAAATAATTGATAGTGGTGATGCTGATGTTCATAGTTATTTGTTTTTTTAGCTGTTTAGCGTAAGGATTTTTTCTCGGATTTAAATTGCTAATATCATATTCTTTGCGCATATTATTAACCTCCGTTATATTCTTCATAAAATGAAGCTTCAGATGTAGTTGCTTTTCTTGCAGAGATAAGTCGGATTACGTCATCTTGTCTGTAGCAATGACTGACTATACATAATTTTTCTGATTTAGTGAATCCTATTATCAAAAATCTGTCTTCGTCTTCAGAATGATCTGGGTCATCGAAAAGAATTGCATTGGTATCATAAAATACAGTCTTTGCTTCATTAAAACTTAATCCGTGTTTATTTATGTTGATCCGATTTTTGCTTTCATCCCATTCAAATCTAATGTCATTCATAATTATATTATAATTATAATGTAATTAAATGTCAATTTACGCATGTAAAGCAAAAAAGTTGTACATATACATCTTTAAATAATTGTATATATTTAACTGGCATAAGTTGTTGACATAGCTGGTGCCACTATCTATTATAGAGATACAAGTTTGTGTGCATTCATGAATTATAGATTCAAGAAGGAATGAGTTCTTTGCGGGCTTGTATCTTTTTGCATTTCAGGCTGTAAAAACGGATTGATATACAAAAGATGTATTCTTTTCATTTGCAACAATACAACTTTGAAAAGGGGCTGACAAGGGATATATGGCTAAGTACCAGGAGATTGTCGGATGGATATCCGAACAGATAGACAAGGGGGATTATCCTCCGGGAAGCAAGATTCCGTCTGAAAACGAATTATGCAGTAAATTTAATATAAGCAGGCAGACAGTTCGTCATGCTATTTCTTATCTTGTAGAGCAGGGCAAGCTCACAGCAGAGAGAGGCAGCGGAACTTACGTCAAGGGAGACTTTGTTGAGAACTCCTCAAAGAGGATTGCTGTAGTTACAACTTATGTTGACAGCTATATTTTCCCTAAGACTATTCAGGGAATAGAGAATAAACTCACAGAGTATGGCTATACCATGCAGCTTTCCTTTACAGGCAATACTTTTGCCAAGGAGAGAACTATACTTCAGGATCTTCTTGATAATGGAGACGTGGCAGGACTTCTCATAGAGCCTTCAAGAAGTGCTCTTCCCAATCCTAACATTGATCTTCTGGCTGAGCTGGATAAGAGAGAGACAAGGATACTCTTTCTTAATAGCAATTATACCCAGCTTCCATT
>NZ_JAILQF010000079.1 GCF_024699075.1 Butyrivibrio sp. | reverse complement strand
GGTGCCCTCGGCTATGCCGAGCACAAGCAGTGTAAATTCAAGTGTAACTGCATTTAGGCTCAAAATCTACAACACTTTTGTTTAAGGACCTGCGTTAGCACCGCTTGTCATAAACGTCTTGACACGGGACTCGGTTTCTGCTCGTCGCTGAGGACAGGAATTCCCACTTAGGGGGATAGTCCGAAGCATAAAGACGAGCCATTTTGTGATGAAAGATTTGTATAGTAAAAAAACTCCCCACTGTACAAATGGGGAGTTGGAAGTTTAATAATTAGTAGAGGTTGTTATCTTCTACAGTTCCGTCAGGATATACTACATACCTACTCGATTATGAAAAATATTTTTATATTAGAGAATACTTTTTGAGAATATGAGATGATTCAAGGTACTCAATCAGATGCTTTTTTTTGGTGCTCTTTGGTTGCAGCAAGTAAAGGCAGCAGTGTAACAAGTACGATCACAAAGCCTGCGATGAAGAGAGTGTTAGTTGGAAGATAGGCTTTAAAGCCGTACTCGTCAATATATTCGCCACTTCTTTTGATAATAGGATTAGATATAAGAGGGGCTACTACCATTGGGATAAGTACGTAGAAGACTATTCTGATGCCTTCAAACTGTCCTCTGGCATCTTCCGGATAGAGGCGCTTGGACCATACAGTAATTGTCTGAAGGAACAGAATATAACCTATACCTACGAAGAGGACTCCAGCAAGAAGCACCGGATTCCAGATAGTAGACGGATCTACAGAATCAGGCGATACCAAAAGCCCTATTATAAGAAGACCTATGGAATTAACAATTATAGCTAAGCTGATAATAAGAGAAGATTTATCAGCTCTTATAAGCTTTATTGCAGGGATTGTCGTAAACATGGCAATGAGAAGCCCTATACCTTCTATAAGTCCCATAGTATCGGCCGTAAATCCCAGATAGTAGATCATGAAATTGCCAAGATGTGAAAAGTATACATTAAAAGATATAAAGTATACAGCGAGCATCAGATTAACATAGACAAGTTCTCTGTGCTTTAAATATTCTTTTACATTAAATATAGAGAAGAACTGTTCGAAAAAAGACCCCTTGATAGAAGGTTTAAGGGTACTTACATCCTTCATACCTATAAGAGAGACAATTCCAAGAACTATAACGCTGCCGCCTATAACTATAAAAAGACGCATGTAGTTGTCATCGGCACCAACTAAAAGACCTCCAAGTACAGTTCCTGCAATTGTGCCTATTACCGGCTGTACCGCAAGAGCAGCTCCTAAGGCTCCTGAATTTTCTTTGTTCATATGATCATTGATCCAGGCATTAAAGCCTATATCATTACCCATAGATCCAAAGAAACTCATAATGGCATCAGCAGCAATTACTGCAAAAGCAACACCTATGATTGAAGCAGTATCGTTACCATCTTTTCTTAAAAATTCTGTTGTTCCAAACAAAATGGTGAAGATTCCCCAGAGAATATATCCGATAGATACAAGCTTTTGCCTTATTCCTTTTCTGTCAGATATGCATCCAAAAAGGAATGTTGAGATAGTTGTAGCTATTGCAGATATGGCTAGCATTAAGGATATGATAGTCGGATCTTTGGCTATCTTGGCATAGACGAAGGTATTGAACCACTGATTCTCCATGTTCCAGCAAAGCTGACCGGCAAGCCCCAGGAGCCATACAAGTGACCAGAAAGTGAGATTATTGCTTTTAGAACGATTGTCCATAAAACATTCCCTCCCATATTTATATCAGCAGAATCTGCCTGATCAAGGATTTCGACTCCCCCAAAAAAATGGGAAGTTTGAGTCATAACTAATAAGAAATTTGGATAGTATTAACTATAAATATCCTATATATAATTGTGAAAAATGTCCTTTGAACAGGTTTACAAATATAGTTTATCATATAAAAAGACGAGTAGCAGATCCTGCGTAAAACCAGTTTAGGCTGCTCATTTTTTATTAAAGAAAGAGAGGATGGATAATGAAGAAGGTTCAGGCAGCATGCATATGTCAGACATTACATTTTTGTCAGAGAGAAGAAATGTCCAAAGAAGAAAATGAAAAGCTTGCAATACAAGAGCTTGAAAGTTATAAAGCTTCTCTGGAAAAGAATAATACCGAATACAGAATACTTGAAGAAAAGAAGCAGGATGATGGAACTATCATCATAAAGATCATAAAGCAGTACAGTAACAGTCCTATTGGAGAGTATCTTCAAAACTAGTACTACTAAAATACAAATGATATACTTAAACTTCTCACATTATAAATAATCCTATCTAATTGCGAATTTGATATCTTGGGTAGTTAAGATAAAAAAACTTTATTAACTGTCCATGGTAATTAAAGCGCAAGGAAAGTCACTAATTTATATGTGCGAAGTATGAATAAAAAAATATAGTATAGAAAAATAAAGCGTGTGGCTATAAGCGTAAAACCAGCTTAAGGCCATGCGCTATTTTTATGTGAGGAGATAAATTAACTATGAGTGAAAACAAAAACAAATTTTTAGGAGAAGAGCCGGTAGAAGTCCTGATGCGAAAGTATGCTATACCCTGCATTATATCACTTCTTGTAGGAGCTCTTTACAACATCGTAGACCAGATATTCATAGCGAATGCTAGTTACCTTGGGTCTTACGGTAATGCTGCCAATACGGTTGTATTTCCGCTGACAGTAATAGCTCTTGCTATTGCTGTAATGATAGGAGATGGATGCTGCGCTTTTGTAAGTCTTAGCCTTGGCAAAAAGGAAACTGCTACTGCAAGAAAAAGTGTAGGTAATTCTGTTTTATTAATGGTAGTAAGTGGTATTGCTTTGATGATCATATATCTATTGTTTAGTAATACTATCATCGCTATGTTTGGTGGAACAGTTAATGCTGAGACTTTTTATCATTCAAAGGTATACTTTTTCTATATAACAATAGGAATTCCTTTTTATATGTTCGGACAGGCTATGAACCCTGTTATAAGAGCAGATGGAAGTCCTAAGTTTGCAATGGTATCAACACTTGCAGGAGCTCTTATTAATATAATACTAGATCCTGTTTTTATCTTCGTATTTAAATGGGGAATGATGGGAGCTGCAGTTGCTACTGTAATAGGTCAGATAGTTACAGCAGTTCTTGCAATTGGATACCTTCTTAATATGAAACTTGTAAAGCCGTCATTATCAGATTTTAAACTTAGTTCAAGCGTTGTAAGAAAGACTCTTATGCTTGGAGTTACAAGCTTTCTGTCTCAGATATCACTTGTAGCAGCAATGGCTGCGATCAACAATATGATAAGAAAGTATGGTGCAATGGATCAGGTATTTAGTCAGGAACAGTACGCACAGATTCCTATGGCTGTTGTTGGAATCGTCATGAAATTTTTCCAGATAGTAATATCCATAGTTGTTGGTATGGCTGCAGGATGTATTCCTATTGTTGGTTACAATATGGGAGCCGGACTTAAGGACAGGGTCAGGAAGCTGTTTACATCGCTGCTCACTGCAGAAGCTGTTGTAGGCGTAGTGGCATTTGTAATAGTAGAGGGATTTCCAAAAGGACTTATAGGAATATTCGGAGCAGCTAACGAAAGCGTGTATTATACAGAATTTGCTGTCAAAGCGTTCAGAATATATCTTTGCATGATAGTATTTGCATGCGTTAATAAGGCCTGCTTTATATTCCTTCAGGCTATGGGCAAGGCGCTTGAATCAACCGCACTTTCAATGATAAGAGAGATAGTATTTGGAGTAGGATTTGCTTTACTTCTTCCATTAAGATTTGGACTGGACGGAGTATTGTATTCTATGCCAATCTCAGATTTTCTCACGTTCATGATCGCATTTGTTCTAATAGTAACGACCTATAAAGAGCTTAAAGTGACTGATGATGCGGCAGACCATTATAGAAATCAGGTAAAAGAGGCCGAGATTACGAGAAATGTTTAAGTAATATTATTCTGGATTTTGTTGTTATAACAACATACATTCTATTTGTTAAAACATATACTTTGGCTTAAAGAAATGAAATATGTAGAATTTTCTACCGGTAACTTATATAAGCGGAGGTGCTTAAAATGTTTAATGATAGAATGAACAAGCTTAAGGAATATCTAAACAGACTTGGAGAAGGTGAAGACCTTGAAAAGGTGCGCGCGGATTTTGTTGAAAACTTTAGAGATGTTGAACCTTCAGAAATCATGAAAGCAGAGCAGGAGCTCATTAAGGAAGGCACACCTATTACAAAAGTGCAGAAGCTTTGTGATGTACATTCAGCTCTTTTCCATGGAGCAACAAGACAGGAGAAAATTGCTAACGCAGAAAAGGCTGTAGAAGAGTCTTTGAAAAAAGAGAAAGTGGCCAATGT
>NZ_JAILQF010000302.1 GCF_024699075.1 Butyrivibrio sp. | reverse complement strand
AAAGGAAAATCTGCAATATTTGTCTGGAGCCATTCAAAGACTCTCCAGAATAAGGCAACTTCCCTTCACGGATATGTATACTCTTTTGATGAAAACAATACACTTACTAAACAGATCAGGCAATTAAAAAATAAGGGCCGTAACTAAGTTACAGGCCCTTATATCCGCAATCTGTCTTTTCCGGTCCATCGACGCCGGATTCGTAGTGCGCTCTGAATTCCATATTGATCTGGCGAATTTCTTTTTTCCCATCAATATAGTCCTGGTACATATCCGCAAGCCCGGACATGCAGCCATCGCATGAACCGCTGATATTGCCAATAGATTCAGCAACTATCTGCTCGCGTTCTTCTCTTGTAGTATCTTTAATTAATATTGATCTGCACATATTTTTACAAGCTCCTTAGTAATCATACCAGTCAGAACTGATACTATGTGAATGATAACTGTTATACGATCCGTTTCCGCCATATTCGTGATTTTTATTAGATGTTATTGAGAAAAGAATAATAATAGACAATATTAACACAATTAACAGTTCAAAAAATTTTAATATATTTTTAGAATCATCATCTAGCTTAGGGAAGCCCCAAATACTATATTCGTCAGATGAATCATCTTCGTCATACTCATCTATATAATCTTTTTTCTCATAATAATTTGATGAACCATTCAAAAAATCCATACTATCGTCAGCAAAATCAGTTGATGAGCCATGAAGAAGGTCGTAATCTTTATTTCTTTTAGCATCTTCATCAGTGCTTCCTTTTAAAAGGTCGTTGATATAATCATATTCTCTTCTGGAAGAACTACCATTTGAAAGCACACTATACGAATTGTATACTCCGGATGAACTCATCCTTTGGCTTGAATGTGTTTCAGATGAGTCATAATGAGTATCTGCGGCATTATCAGCAGTACCATCCTCTTCATCAGATGATCCGTTAAGAGCGTCTATGCTATTGTCAATTGCGTATCTTTTATCAGATGATCCATCAGAGGCGTCTATTCTATTATCAATTACATCTCTTTTATCAGATGATCCATTAAAAGCATCTATACTATTTTTATTGACATTTGCTTCAGCAGCTGATTCTTTAATGGCGTCTATTGTATTGTCAATTACGCCTGTATCATCAGTTGTTCCTCTAAGGATATTTATACTATTGTCAATGTCATCTGTTTCGTTAAAATGATAAGCCGTACTTTTTGGACCATAAGAATCGTTTATATCATCGCTATTTACAGAATTAGTTTTTTTAACCAAGTTATCCAGGAAATCTATGTCGTCGTCATCGTCCTGACTATTATCTTCGTTGGCGGTCTTATTCAAATACTCAGTGCCTGCATCAACAATATCTGATATAAGATTTCGGAAAATAGATCTATTTTCTTCTTGAAAGTTATCACTATAATCTGACAGTATATCAACAGCATCTTTACATTTATCATCTAGCTGATCTAACCCGGCTTTAAGATCTTCTTCATTTAATTTGAAATTCTTGATATCTCCAAAGACGGCATCGGAGATAGAAAGTTCTACATTAGGTGGAAATTCGGATTCATCGTTATTCTTATCATTCTCAGAATCTATCTCATTTTTACCATAGGTTAACGAATCTGAATAATCTTTCGCAACAGAATAGTCTTTCGTATCTGAATAGTCTTTCGCAACTGAATCGTCTTTCGCATCTGAATTATTTTTTCTATCAGAATCGTCTTTCGCTTCTGAATTATCCTGACTTTCAAAATTATTCATTGCGTTAGACCAATAAGATGATTCCTGCTTTCCGGATTTTGAATCAGTTCCTGATAATTCAGCTGATCCTGAATTTTCAGATTTTGAATCAGCTTCAGTTATTTCAGCGGGTTCAGGTTTGGAGATATTTACAGAAGCTTGATAATCTAATGATGCTTTATAATCCAAAGACACCTGAATCTGCGCTTTTGCTTCGTCAAGCCTTCTTTGAAGATCGTCATCATCTTTATTTTTCGGATTCTTAAGATATGCCTGAACATATTCGTAAATCGTTTCTACAGCAAGTGCTTCATCTGGTCCCTGGTATTTGATAACTTTGGTACCATCGTATTCGTTCCTGTAAACAACAAAATCACCAGACCAATAATCCTTGTAAATACCATAAGCATCAGCACCGATATGATCAGAACCTATAAAGAAATTTGAATTGTAAGGATTTATATCCATCTGTCTGCAATAATCATTTAACTCATCGACAGTTACAGGCCCCTTACTGCCTGTATTATCCCTCATACTCATCTAAAACTTTTCCTCTTTCCATGGCGATATTTCTTTTCCCCGCGCCATAATGTCCATATTATAAAACATTTTAGATGATGAATAAATAGGATATTTGCAAACTTATAAGCTTCTATTTTGATTGTTTTTTATCTCATATATCTCCTACATCAAATTTTCTTAATATAGAAATCGCAGCGATCTGCGCCTTTGCCTATCGTCCCGTTTCTCTTAAAGACAACGCCCGGCATCTTGCCGTAGACTCTCTCGTCATTTTCACAAAATATCTTAGTGATTTCAGGGCAACCCAGCTCCGAAAGATAGTTGTAATACGGACATGATATGATATCCATCCTGTATTCACCCTTTTTCTTTTGGTAAAAAACATTCTTAAATCCGCAGCTTGCCCCGAACATCTTTTTGGTGATCGGATCCCAAAGCTTTACAAAAAGCCCCGGCATACCGGGAACCTTCATCAGCTTTGAAAGCATAAGATATGGTGAGATACAGCATGATATAGCATAATCTTCAACAATCCCAAAAGCAACATTCTCCCCATATTTCTCCTTTACAGTAAGATATACCGCTGCAAAAGGAAATATTCTATTAGTATGATCCTGTACACCTTTAGGAAGCTCTCCATAACTGTCTATGATAGACTTAAGCCTGTCAATTGAAGCCTGCCACATTGCATTACTCTCATCGTTTGACATATGCTCTTCCATTAGAATTTTGATTAGCTTGTGCTTTTCCATCAGCTCGGTTGCTGTTTTCATAATAAAGCCTCCATTAGATCAATATTTTTTGCAAAAAATGTTATAGCCTAGCCTCGATTTTCCTGAGCTCATTGCAAAAAGCCTCATCATTATGATCCGAAACATGATAGAGGAATTCGCTAAAAGGCATGATCTTCACATCATTAACCTCATAAGGATCGAATTTGAAACCATCCTTTGGGACTTCCACCCTGCACATGAACACTGACAAAATGACGCCAGTTCCATCATCCCAGTCGGTAATAGATTCAAAAGCAAACTTCATATCTTCAGGAGCGACTGTAATATCAAGCTCTTCCTTAACCTCACGACATGCCGAAATTACTGGTTCCTCACCTGAACTCACAGCGCCTCCCGTTATATCCCACTTGCCCGCATAGTACCTGGCTTTAAGTGACCTCTGCTGCACAACATACATCCCCTCGCCCGTGCCAGGTGCAGGACTATCAGAAGTCTTCATGATAATAAGCGCATGCCTGTAATATTCACCCGGCTTTTTGGAATCGTGCTTAGGCCTTGTGATACCAGTAAACTTGCCGTCTCTTGTATAAATGTCGATATATTCCATTGTCTCTTCCTTTTTTGGTAAAAAATTTTTGCGTTGATATATAAAGTATACCTTCACTTTGAAAAGATTCAAGAATACAGTAAAGAGAATACCTGCAACATCAAATCTGATATTAAATCATCAAAGATTTAAAAAGATTCAAAAATAAAGTAAACAAGCAACTGCAATAGTAGATTTATATCATTTGCGGATAAGAGGTTTTGACACATCACTTCTTATCCGCAAATATCGTTCCAGTACTTTTAAAATTCTTCCATACTACGGATAAGCGACAATGAATCACAACCTCTTATCCGCAAATATTGTTCCAGTACTTTTAAAATTCTTCTGTACTACGGATAAGCGACAATGAATCACAGCGCCTTATCCGTAAACCAGAAGAACCCACAAGATTCAAAAACAAGATTTACGGATAATAGACTTTGACACATTATCTCTTATCCGTAAATCAGAAGATTCCACAAGTTTTAAAAGCAAGATTTGCGGATAATAGGCTTTGACACACTTACTCTTATCCGTAAACCATTTGAAAACAAAGGATTTCCTACAATGTTTTATTCGTCCCATACCTCGATTAATATAAAAATACCCGCAGCCTCCGGTGAAGCCAAAGCCACCTTAGCTGCAGGTATTTTTATTCTAATGATCTCGTTACATCCTACGTGAAGCAAAGGCCACTCGGACTACTTGATCATTCTGTATGAAAGACAATCTACCGGATATTCCTCCGCATTTATATTCACAATATATTTGCTGTAAAAATCCTTTCCTTGTCTTATCTTGACTTAATAATAACAGAGCATATGTCACAGAAGTGTCACACAAAAAGTAATGATTTCTTGAACATAAATAACAAAAACGCGCATTTACTGCGTGTTTCGTGATTCAGTGAATCGGTTGGTAATAGAGCCTTCACCGAAAGTGAACTCAAATGGCTCTATTACTAAATTCTTGAACTTTATGTTCAAGAATTTATACCTATTCATCCATTGAAAACCCACATTTTACGAATCGGAATGCTACGACGAATCACCTTGTTTAGATCAATATCAGATTCCTCACCATTTATACGTGAAAAAACATTACCTATGAGCGAACCTGTGATTTTTCTTGTAGATCCATTGTCATAAAAAATCACAAGATTAAATGAACCAACATCTGTAGCATATGGATCTGTTTCATAAATATTCTCGATAAGCTGGAAGAGATATTCAACTTTACTTTTATCAATACTTATATGTTTTTCTCTACAATATCCTTTTTCTTCATTGTACTGCTTATAATTCCTGGCAGAAAAGCTCACTTCACCAGAAGCTTCAATCTTTAGATACTGTTCAACCTCAGTATTGTCATCTGGTGCCAGGCCAAAACAAATATTGTTAGATGTTAAGTGTACGAACTTTATTTTAGTAATATCATCAGACATAACTTATCCCCTTGTATTTCGAATCTAGAATTCATAATTTAATCAACAATTTTGCAGAAACAGATACTAATTTCTCAATCATACAAAATCTTGTGAGCGCAAACCATACTCATAAAAGTACTATAGTTATCACCTAAATACTCCCTACTCTTCCAGCATCCCCAGATATCTCTCAATCTGCATAAATACTTCATCCAGGCTGAAATACTCGGCTTTCCTTACAGTGAGCTTGCCTTCAACAAATACAAGGATCGCGGGTGCACTGTAAATGCCATGCTCCTCTGCTATAATCGGGAACTCCTCGATATCAATATACCTACTCTTAACGCTCTTATGATCTGCACTCCACAAGTCTATCCTCTGCTTTATGGACTTACATGGAGCACAGGTCACAGCACCAAATTGAAGTATCATAACAACAGAATCATTTATAAGAGCATCT
>NZ_JAILQF010000060.1 GCF_024699075.1 Butyrivibrio sp. | reverse complement strand
CATGGCCCGCCTTGACGGCAAGGGTATCCGCATCGTCGTTGATGCCGAAAAGAAACTGCTCTTAAACGTACTGCAGTATCATCCGTTCCTCATTAAGCCCAACAATCACGAACTGGGCGATATGTTCGGCGTGAAACTCACGACGGACGAAGAAATCATCACCTACGCCAAGAAGCTGCAGGAAAAGGGCGCACAGAACGTCCTGATTTCCATGGCTGGTGACGGCGCCATCCTCCTGACGGCCGAAGGCAAGTCCTTCAAGTGCCCGGCACCGAAAGGCAAGCTCATCAACTCCGTCGGCGCTGGTGACTCCATGGTAGCCGGCTTCATCACGGGTTACATGGAATCAGACGGCGATTTTGAAACGGCCTTCCATTGGGGCGTAGCCACGGGTTCTGCTTCCGCCTTCAGTGAAAACCTCGCTACCCGTCCGGAAGTTGAAGCACTCTTAAAGACCATCGCCTAAACTTAAATTTATTATAATTCCTTTATCATTCAAACATTGGGTTTTCGCCTTTAAGGCATTATTCATAATTACTTTATATGCTGTATAAGCCCAAGCCTCATATGCGTAATTGACGTTATCCTGTGGTCCGGATATGGTATTATTCAGGATTATGCCGTAGCAACCGGCTTCTTTACTGATGATACCCAGTGCCTTATATCTTCCTGTTGGATCAATCGCAAGGGAAACAATAGCATCTGTTTCTCCCTTAAGGTCAATTGCAGTCCCCCATTCCTGACCATCTGATCCGCATTCTCCAAGTATCCTGTCAATCACCATATAGTATTCATCACCATCAATCGGATCCGCATATCTGAACTCTTCGCTACTGGAAGAAGGTGCAAGATAAATTGAAGTCGGTCCATCTGCACCACCTATTATCGTATCGTTATCATCTTTCTTTTCCCCACATCCTGATGCGCTTACTGCAAGAGCTAACATCAGGGCGGTAACTACTGCCTTTTTCATATTCTTATTACTCCTCAATTAAACATACCAAAAGATATATCATAAGCATTGTGGAATGTTATAACCTACATCAATCTCTTTCGAAAACATTTACTTTATGCGCTTTCCTTTATGTAGTATTTTGCTTGAGCTTCAAACATTTCTGCGTAAATTCCGGAAGGAATGCTTATAAGCTCATCATGTGTTCCATATTCTGCTATGTGACCTTCGAAGAATACTGCAATCTTGTCACAGAATTTGCAACTTGATAGCCTATGAGAAATATAAACAGCAGTCTTTCCACCTACAAGAGTATGAAACTCTTTATAGACCTCATACTCAGCCAGCGGATCAAGGGCAGCTGTAGGCTCGTCAAGAATAACAATCGGTGACTCCTTGAAAAGCGCTCTTGAAATAGCGATTTTCTGCTGTTCTCCACCTGAAGGCTCTATGCCCTTTTCATCGAAGTATTTGAAAATATTGGTGTTAAAGCCATTATCAAGTTTTCCTAATAGGTCTTCTAGTCCAACAAGATCTGTATATTTAGAAATTTTTGCGTTACCAGCCTTATCAAATGCAATATTCTCGCCCATGCTAAAAGCAAAGAGCTTGAAATCCTGAAAAACAGGTGCTATCTGCTGCATGTACTCTTTATAATCATATTCCTTGATGTTTACACCGTCCACAAGGATTTCTCCCTCAGTCGGGTCATAGAGTCTGCACAATAGCTTTATGAATGTTGTTTTGCCGGCACCATTAAGACCAACTATTGAAAGGTGTTCGCCAGGTCTAATTTTAATGCTGATATCATCAAGTATTTTCCTGTCTGTTTTTGGATAGGCAAAAGAGACATGTCTAAATTCAATCTCATGATCTTTTTTCTCAATATGCTTATCACCCTTAGGAAGCGCAGCAGGATAATCCATGAAAACAACATACTCATAGGCATAATTGCATCTCTTAACAAGCTCTGTAATATTCCATACAAGATAAAAAAGCGTATTTTCAAGAGAACCCTCTGCTGCAATAAGCTGAGTGAAAGTACCTATACCAAAAGCTCCATTTATGGCGCGAAGCGCAACATAAAAATATGTAAACATTGACTCTGCAAATACTGCAATTTCAAGTAAAAAGCTGTATGGAAGCTCGTGATCAGCTTGCCATTTCCACATATCTATAGTTTTCTTCGTATTTCCTTCCCAGGCTCTCAGCATTAGATTTTTGGCATCATACAGCCTTATATCTTTTCCATATCGGGAATCTACCACTTCCCAGGCAAAGTATCCAAACATGTTATTAAACTTGGAAAGTTTATTAAATGTAGTTACCGCAAATTTGTTGATCTTGGTTGTAAGTGCAAAATGAAAAACAGCATATATAGCCAGCATCAAAAGAAGGATAGGCGCATGCAGGATTATAACAGTGACAAGACCTGCCATTTTGATGATGTTCCCGACAAACATAAATACCTGTTCCGCAACACCATAGACTCCTTCTGAGTACCAGCTCATACCGGTCTTGGCTTTCTGCAGCTGATCAAGCGCTTCCTTATCTTCAGTAAGCTGGAAATCAAGTTCCATAGTTTGTTTGCCCAAAAGAACGTCGAAATAGCATGAAAGTCTTTCCTGATATTTGCCAAGAACCGCATTACTTTTTTCAATCAGCATTGCTGCGATAAATTCGCCAATTATAAGAGCTGCTGCGTAGAATATCAGTTTCTTAATGTCACGACCACCTACAATCTCATCTACTATCATGGGCGAGATCATTATGGCAATAAACGGCTGAGCAATGGAAATAATAGTCTTAAGGCTCTCCCATACAAAGAAAAGTGGATATCTTCTGGCGGCAGTTCCAAACAAGACACGGATAACAGAAATTATTTTCTTTAAAGTGGTTTCTTTTTTCTTATCAGCCAACTTTTTCAACCTCGCTTTCTGCAGCCTCATCTTCACGATAATACTGAGCCTGGACATTAAACATTTCTGCATATTTTCCATTTTGCTCCATGAGCTCGTCATGAGTTCCAAGCTCTACCAGAGAGCCATTTTCAAACATGGCAATCCTATCACAGAACCTGGTTGATGCCAGTCTATGTGAGATATATACCGCTGATTTTTTTCCTATCATTTCATCAAAACGTTCATAAAGCTTCTGCTCTGCTATAGCATCAAGTGCTGAGGTTGGCTCATCAAGAACTACAAATTTGCCGCCCTTATAAAGAGCTCTTGCAAGAGCAAGCTTTTGCCTTTCACCGCCGGACATATCAATGCCATCATCTTCCATTATATTAGTAAGAGGCGTATCGATGCCCTTTACCAGGGATGCAATCTTTTCTTCCAGCCCTGCTTCTATTGCGCAATTTATAGCCTTTTCCTTATCAAGGTCATCGCCGCTTAGCATAGCGATATTTTCCGCTATATTAAATGCAAATATTTCAATATTCTGGAAAACAGGTGCAAACAGTTTGTAATAATCTTCTCTTTTGAATTTTCTGATGTCTATGCCATTAAGAGTAATGCTGCCTTCTGTCGGTTCATACAATCTTAAAAGGAGCTTTATCATAGTGGTCTTGCCTGCACCGTTAAGACCGACAACTGCAAGCTTTTCTCCGGCATTTATCTTCAAATTCAGGTTCTTTAAGGAGTAATTGTCTGCTTTATAATACTTGTAGGAGACATTTTTAAATTCAATCTCGTAGTTATCTGCCTCAGGAATAAGAATACACATGCTTTCATCCATATCAAGATCAAGAGATAAAAATGACCTGAAATCATCAACCTCGAGAGAAGCTTTTTTATAATCGCCAAATCTCTGCAAGAAATTTAATAGCGCAGAGGAAAAAGCCATTGCCAGCGATAAGAACATAGTAAAATCAGAAATTGAGAGGTTCTTTTTAAACACAGCCACAAAAAGAGTTGCATAAATAAGCCCCTTTATAATGACATAAGCTATCTGAACAACAAAGGCATGCTTATACCACAGATCGCGGTGAAGATCCATTTTTTCAATTCTTTCTTTATTTACTTCTTCCTGTTTACCGGACAAAAAATCGCTCAGTCCAAAGAGTCTTATATCCTTGGCAAAGTCAAAATCCTGAGTAATCCTGGTCATATATTCTGATTTGCGGGATGCGGGAGACATCTTATCCCACACCTCTTCTTTATCGGCCCTGACTATTTTTCTGTAATACAGAAACTGTAATAGTCCAAGAATGATAAGCGCTATGATCAGCCTGTAATCAAGAATCAGAATAGCAGCAAAAGTGACAACAAGTGTAAAAGCACTTGTTAAAACCTGCCTCATTAGTTGCATCATACCCTGTACACCGTTGTCATCAGAATTAGTTGCCCTCGTTGCACGCTCTGCAATATCAAGTACATCCGGTCTTTCAATAAGTTCGTAGCGCAGCGTTAGTACCTTGGCAATTCTTTCTGTGAGCATTCTCATTCGAATGTCTATGAGGTTGAACCAGACTCTGTTATCTGATAATGCTCTTCCAAAATTCAGGACGAGATTTATGCTTCCTGCTACCAGCATGAGCCTAGCAAGCTGCCGTATCCCTTCCTGCCTGCTTAATCCAAGTTGGATAATATCAATGACGTATTTTCCAAAAATCCCCCAGAAATACGATAAGACGGAATTACATACAATTCCAAGAATAACCAAAAAGATAACACAGGGCTTATATTCCCACATTTTCTTTAGTATATAAACCGTGTTACTCCATATTCCATACTCTCTATGAAACGGGTTATCTTTACTTTCTTTATATTCGCTTTCCATGATGTCTACCTCTTTTTGTCTATAATCACAATATAGATTCCCACGGTTTTTTCAACTTTTTGCCGTTAGAAGACATATATAAATGACGCATGTTAATTATATGTCAAAAAAGAATTAGCACTCTACTCATTTTTTTATATCTTATGTTCATATTTTGCTATAAATTTTTCAAGTCGACCGCTTCTAAAAGGAGCCTCAGCATCGTGAAGCTCCTTAAAACCCATTTCAATTCAGTAGTATCACCATCCGCACAGTTTTCATTTTTTATATCTACTTGGTGCGGTTTTCTTTATGCC
>NZ_JAILQF010000259.1 GCF_024699075.1 Butyrivibrio sp. | reverse complement strand
GATATCAGGATGCCTTTTATGGACGGTCTTGAGCTTAGCCGTCTTATCAAAAAGAATCTTCCCAAAACCAAGATCATAATCTTAAGCGGATATGATGATTTTCAATATGCCCGCGAAGCGATCAGTATTGGAGTTACTGATTATCTTTTAAAGCCTATTTCAGGCGCTCAGCTCCTTGAAGCTATTTCAAAAGTATCTGATGGAATAAGGGCTGAGCAGGATCAGCAGAGATTTATGGAAAGATACAGGAAGGAACGGGAAGAAAACCGCATTCTTGAAAAGCGTGTGCTTTTCAGGGAACTTATTGCGGGTGCTCGCTCTATGCCTGAAATTCTTGATAAGGGCAAGGGACTTGGTATAAATCTTGCTGCAGGAGCCTATGGAATAGTAATGTTCCAGATAAGAGTCCGTGAAGATAACCAGAAAGAAAGCGAGATTACAGAAGCCTATTCAGAAAGTATAGAAAAGATAACATCTATACTTAGAGATAAATATAACAAAGCAGATGGAATCCAGGTTTATGAGCAGCTTGGAGGAGTTTTTGTATTCCTTGTGCTTGGCAGAGACAGGCAGCAGACGTCAGACAGTATGGATGTTCTGTTAAAAGAGCTTGAAGATATCATGAAGGACAAAACAGGCCTTAACTATTATGTAGGAAGAGGAATCGTAGTAGATAGAATAAGAGAAGTCGGCAGAAGCTACGAATCAGCAAGTAAGGCCTTTGCACACAGATTTTTGTATGATACCAGCATGGTCTTTGATGGTCAGGGGCAAGGCATAAAGGAAGCGGATTCTGTAAACATTAATATAGATGAAATAGATATAGGAAAATTAGACAGGCGTATCGTTACAGGCTTTTTGAGAAATGGAAACCTGGAAGAGCTTGGCCACTTTGTAGAAGATTTTGTGGAAAATACAGGAAAAGGTAATTTTGAATCGCTTATTTTCAGACAATATATAAGCGTAGATATGTATTTTACAGTAGTTTCTTTTCTCGAATCAATAGGATATACAAGAGATGAGATAACAGAAAGGCTTGGAAATATAGGAGATAAGCAGTCATCACTTGATGATACTCCTAAGACGGAAAAATATATAAATGATATACTATCAAAAGCTCTTGAGATGAGAGACAAGGTTTCTGATTCCAGATACAGTTCTCTTATAAATAGTGCAAGGAATTATATTTATGAGCATTACAACGATGAAGATATATCTCTTAACCAGGTTGCAGCCAGTGTTAATATAAGCCCTAATCATTTTAGCTCTGTGTTTAAGAAAGAGACGGGTGAAACTTTTATAGAATTCCTTACAACAGTTCGTATGGACAAGGCCAAGGAGCTCCTTGAAACGACAGATATGAAGGCTTCCGAAGTCGGATACGAAGTTGGATACAGGGATCCGCACTATTTTAGTTATATATTTAAGAAAACGCAGAATATAACACCAAAACAGTACAGAGAGAAAGAGTGAATTATTTATGGCTAAAGATCAGAAGAGAAAATTTATCAGTGGCTTATCTGTAGGCAAGAAGCTTACAGTGATGGTTCTGGTAATGCTTATTCCTTTTTCTATGATCACTGTATTCCTATTGTATACTCTTAATCGTTTTGGTAATTCTTATAATCTTGTAGTATCTAATGTTGCTATAGCCAATCAGTACAATCTCGAATTCAGAGAAGAGTATGATGCTGTGCTGTATCAGATGGTTGCAAGATCTATTACCAAAGATGCCATTAATGAAGAGCTGGGTCTTACCAATCCTGACGATATGACAGAAAGTGTAAGGCAGAGTTTTGATAGTCTTGTCACAGGTTCAACATCCCAGAATGCAAGAAAATCTGCTGAAAGTGTTCTTAAGCTTCTTACAACACTTGATGACAGATGTAATGATATCAATAACAATATCATTGATGGAGGCGCTTATGATGTTAATATGAGCGCCCTTGATAATGATATCCGTGTTATCACAGAGCTTATCCAGGAGAGAATATCCGAATATATCTATTATGAAGCAGGTAGTATGGAACTGATAAGATCTGCCATGGAAACGGAACGTATTAAACTGATCAGAGCAATAGGTATATTCTTTGTAGTATTTTTGATATTCGTACTGTTCCTTGTAATATATCTGTCCTCTGCAATAACTCAAGAAGTTGATATTCTTGTGGGAGAAGTTAAAAGTGAGCAGATCAATTCGAGAAATTTGGAGCTCAAACTTCTTCAGTCGCAGATAAACCCTCACTTTTTGTACAATACACTTGATAATATAGTATGGCTTTCAGAAGGCGGGAGAAAAGATGATGTTACAGGTATTGTCACTTCTCTTTCCAGGTTCTTTAGGACTACGCTGTCAGGAGGACTTGATTATATAACTATAAAGCAGGAAATATCTCATATAGAGTCTTATCTTCAGATTCAAAGATTCAGATACCGTGACATACTAAACTATGAAATTGATATACCTGAAGGATTCCTTGGCTACAGGATCATTAAGATGACCTTGCAGCCTGTAGTTGAGAATGCTCTGTATCACGGCATCAAGAATAAAAGGGGTGGTGGCACTATAAAAATATCCATGCACCACTTAAATAATGATCTTGAAATTGATGTAGAAGATGACGGAATAGGCATGAAAGAAATTGATACTTTAAAACTCCAGCGTCTTGCAGACGGCCTTGAAAAAGCAAGAGAAGATAATGCAGGCTTTGGAATGGCCAATGTTGGCGAGCGTATGAGACTTAATTATGGAGCTGAGTACGGACTTAAGATTGAAAGCGAGTACCAAAAAGGGACTAAAGTAAGAATTATTTTCCCAAAAGAACAGTAAGTAGCCCATACGTTATAACGATGTAGTCATACTCTCCATTACCTTTAGGGGATGGGGAGTTTACATACAAAATATATATTCAATAGTAAATTAATAAAATATCGAAATTACATTCGTAAAAAATCAAACTTTTTCCAAAACTTAATAAAAAATAAAACCAAAAAGCGAAAATAATGCATCGAAACCTTGTCCTTCATACAATACAATTGGTAACAGTTACTGATTAACTACTATGTAGAAAGGCTAAAAATACCAAGGGTAGTTTTGGCCTGTAGCCAAGCTAAGAGCTTGAAGGAGGGTTCAAATGAAAAAGAGATTACTTGGAGCATTAATTTCTTCTGCAATGGTTGCAAGTCTTCTTGCAGGATGTTCATCATCAAATTCAGGTACAACAGAGCCTGTAACTGATGGCGGTACAGAAACAGAACAGACTACAGAAGAGACAGCTGATACAGCAGCAACTGTAGAAGAAGCTGCGCAGGAAGTAGCTGAAAACACAGAAAGTGCAGATGGGGAACTGATCGATATCGGTTTTGCACAGGTTGGACATGAATCTGACTGGCGTACAGCATCTACAAAATCCTGTCAGGATGTATTCTCAGAAGCTAATGGTTACAACTTAAGCTTTGTTGACTGCGATAATGATTCAGCAGCTCAGCTCGAGGCGGTTAGAAGCTTCATCGAGCAGGATGTTGACTATATCATCATTGATCCTATCGTATCTACAGGTTGGGATACAGTCCTTACAGAGTGTGAAGATGCAGGAATCCCTGTTATCGTAATTGACCGTACAATTGATGATTCTGACAAGTATGCAGCATGGGTTGGATCTGATTTCAAGCAGGAAGGTCTTGCAGCAGGTGAGTGGCTCAAAGCTTATGCTGATTCTAAGGGAATCACAGAGATCAACGCTCTTGTTATTTCAGGTACAACAGGTGCATCCGCTCAGATCGGACGTTCTGATGGATTCAAGGAAGTAGCAGACAGCTATGGTTGGACAATCCTTGATGAGCAGTCAGGTGACTTCACAGAAGACGGCGGTCAGGAAGTTATGGAATCATACTGCAAGAGCTATGAAGGCAAGTTCAACGTAGTTGTTTGTCAGAATGATAATGAAGCATTTGGTGCTATGACAGCAATGGACAATGCTGGTGTTACATATGGTCCTGATGGCGATGTAATCCTTATCTCATTTGATGCTTGTACAGCTGGTCTTGAAGAAGTAAAGGCTAGAAAGATCACAGCAGACTTTGAGTGTAATCCTCTTGCAGCTCCTACAGTTGAGGAAGTTATCAAGACTCTTCAGAGCGGCGGAACACCTGAGACAGAAGTATACATGCCTGAGCACTGGTATGCACTTTCAGATGCTATCGTTGAATTCTCAATTAACGGTGAAGCACAGGAAATGACAGAAGTTACAGATGAAGTTATAGAAGCTCAGTATTAATTGATCTTAAAAAAGTAAAAGTTGCTTCTAAATTGAGGTATCAAAGCCTCAGTCTCAAAAGGCCAGGACCGGGTCCGGTTCTGGTCTTTATAAAAGATATGGCATATAGTTTAAGGGAGGCGCGCATGGAAGAAAGTGTTGTTCTGACAGCCAGAGGGATCAGCATGACATTCCCCGGTGTCAAGGCTCTTGAAGACGTTGATTTTACTCTTCGAAAGGGAGAGATTCACGCGCTGATGGGAGAGAACGGAGCAGGGAAGTCTACGCTTATCAAATGCCTTACAGGTATCAACGACTTTGAGGCAGGGGAGATCCACATAGATGGAATTGAAGGCCCGGTACGAAATCATTCTACAAAAGATGCACAAGAAGTAGGTATATCAACAGTATACCAGGAAGTAAATCTCTGCCCTAATCTTTCTGTAGCAGAGAATCTTTTTATTGGAAGAGAACCTCTTACCAAAATAGGTACGGTAGACAGACATTCATATTACAAAAGGGCAGCAATGCTCATGGATGATCTTGGTATATCCGTAGATGTAACTCAGAATCTCGAAAATTACTCGCTTGCAGTTCAGCAGATGGTCGCAATAGCAAGAGCAGTTGACATGGAATGTAAGGTTCTTATTCTGGACGAGCCTACATCATCTCTTGACGATGAAGAGGTTGAGAAGCTCTTCGGACTTATGAATATGCTGAAAAATAAAGGCGTTGGAATCATATTCGTAACTCATTTCCTTGAACAGGTATATGCAGTCTGCGACAGGATCACAGTTCTTAGAAATGGTAAGCTTGTTGGTGAATACAAGGTAGAAGAGCTGCCAAGACTTAAACTCGTAGCAGCTATGATGGGTAAGGATTTTGATGATCTTGCAAAGATCAAATCAGATACTGCCAAGAAGCAAAATGAAGAAGTCATAATAAGTGCAAAGGGGCTAAGCCATACAGGAACAGTAAAGCCTTTTGATCTTGATATTCATAAAGGCGAAGTTGTAGGAGTTGGAGGACTTTTAGGATCAGGCCGAAGCGAACTTGTAAGGACTATCTACGGCGCAGATAAGGCTAATACAGGAACTCTTAAGGTTAAAGGACAGGAAGTTAAGATTTCTCAGCCTATAGATGCAATGAATAAGGGAATGGGACTTCTTCCTGATGACAGAAAGGCAGAAGGTATCATTGAAGATATGTCTGTCAAAGACAATATAATCCTTGCTCTTCAGGCCAAAAACGGAATGTTCAAACTCCTTTCACCGCAGCAGCAAAATGAAATAGCAGATAAGTATATCGATATACTTTCTATAAAGACTCCAAGCAGAGACACACTTGTAAAGCAGCTCTCAGGTGGTAATCAGCAGAAAGTAATACTTGCAAGATGGCTTGCAACAGATCCTGATTTCCTTATTCTTGATGAGCCTACAAGAGGTATCGATGTAGGAACCAAGACTGAGATTCAGAAGCTTGTATTACAGCTTGCAGAAGAAGGAAAGAGCATCATGTTCATATCATCCGAGATATCAGAGATGATAAGAACCTGTAGCCGTATGGTTATTATGAGAGACGGCGCCAAAGTCGGGGAGATAGACGATGATCTTACTGAAGATCACGTTATGAAAGTTATTGCGGGAGGTAAGGAAAATGAGTAATGGGAATAATAACAAAGAGTCCTTACTTGTAAAAATAAGGAAATCACCTCTTTTTCTTCCGATAGTTGCACTTATTCTTGTAATGGCAGTAAATATCATACATGACGCAGCAACCGGATCTAATCCGCTATCTTTTTTCATTATAAGACTTCAGAATACGACCAGTAACGGAACGATTCTGTATGGCCGTATAATCGATATTCTAAACAGGGGAAGCGAAGCTGCAATACTGGCGCTAGGTATGACGCTGGTTGTATCCAGCTCTGCGGGAACTGATATTTCCGTTGGATCTGTAATGAGTCTTTCAGCATCTTTTTGCTGTATGCTCCTTGCAGGATACGGTGTATCATCTACCAACGAGCTTGCAGTTCCGCTTATAGTAGGCGTCCTTGGCGGACTTTTAATGGGATGTCTTTGCGGATGCTTCAATGGATTTCTTGTTGCACACCTTCATATACAGCCGATGGTTGCAACACTTATCCTATATTCAGCAGCAAGAGCTATAGGACTTTTGCTTTGCAATGACCTTATCGTTTATATAAGAAATGATTCTTATGGTATATTCGGAAGCTTCATTGGACCTATACCAACACCTGTTATAATCACTGCAATATGCGTATGTGTCCTGTCAATTGTCCTTAAGAAAACAGCACTTGGACTTTATATCCAGTCAGTTGGTATCAATTCAAAGGCAAGCCGTATTGCAGGACTTAATTCAAAGCGTATCATCTTTTTGACATATGTTATATGCGGACTGTTTGCAGGAATTGCCGGAATCGTAAACTCATCCAGGATCACTTCAGCCGATTCCAACAACATAGGTCTTTATCTTGAAATGGATGCAATCCTTGCTGTTGCTCTTGGAGGT
>NZ_JAILQF010000252.1 GCF_024699075.1 Butyrivibrio sp. | reverse complement strand
CATATCAGGTACAAGTATTCCATACTCACCTTCTATAGCCTTATCTGTTGAACTTCCATCAGGTCTTATTTTAAGAAGTGCGTTATATTCATCTTCAGATAATACTATTTCCCTAGGGCCTGTCTTACAATCTGCAGCTATGCATGGCTTTCCAAGTGCCATAGCCTCTAAAAGCGCATTTGGGAATCCTTCATGATTAGATGACAGCACGTACATATCCGATGCTGCAACATATGGGAAAGGATTTTTCTTGATTCCCATAAAAGCAACCTTGTCCTTAACTCCAAGATCTTCTGCAAGCTTCTGATACTGTGACCAGTCACCTGTTCCAAGTATCATAAGGCGAGCCTTGTCATTGTCTTTGGCAATAATTGAAAACGCCTTGATAAGATGCCAGAAGCCCTTGATATAATCCTGCCTTCCTACTGACACTATAAGCTTTATATCATCTGAATCCTTGCGCCTGTCTTTAAGTCCAAAGGGAAGATCATCAATTTTCTCTGTAGCCTGTTTATTAATAGTCTCAACATCAAGAGGATTATAGATATAACTACTTTTATCATAATTATATTCTGTGCTAAGCTGGCGCATTATTTCCTTAGAGCATGACAGAACCTGGTCTGCCTTACTGCAAAAGAGCTTAACCTGCTTAGGAGATTCCATATCTGTAGAGCAGCGAAGACCTGTAAATACCTTCTCTTTGCCCTTAGATAGTGCATTAACATAATTGGCAGATGAGCCAAAGCTGTAACATATATCTATGCCAAGTTCCTTCTTGAGCTGCTTTACTTTTATAACTCTCTTTATAAGATTTATAACCTTGGCATACTTTTCCTTCCTGCTTGGAAGATTGATATTGACGATATTAAGTCCTGTGACATCATAATTGATGTCCTTATCTGAGAAAATAAGGACTGTAACATCATAATATTTCTGCATTAGTCTTGCAGTTGTAACACATACTCGCTCAAATCCGCCCTGATGAAGCATGGGGGTGATCAGCATTAATTTCTTCATTTTACTTACTATTCCTTTTCTTGTAGCTACGGTACTTCTCTTAAGTTTCTTCCGGCATCATCCCTAAATGATCCATGTTCATAGAAGTATGTCATCATCACTGCCTGAGTCCTTACATCAAATCCTGCCTTCTTAATAGTCTCTGCAAGATATACTGATGTATGCGCCCTGTCATAAGGATGCTCCTCAGGGAGGTCTACAAGCACTTTCCCCGTACCCTCAGGAATTCTTCCGTATCCCTGATCCTTGTCATATATTCTGTCAAAGGCATTATCATAACGCTCATCAGGAACTTCGTGAGCATATATATCCTGCCTCGGAACAAAGTCGTTTAAAATTTTCTCAGCCCATATTCTAGGATCATCCTCAATGGACATACGACTTACAAGCCTTGTTATATCTACTTCAGGCGTAATGGAATCTGAAATAAGACACTGAAGTCCTGATGCCTGTGCTTCCACAACAGTGCCTGGAAGCCCTTCATATCTTGAAGGAAAGCAGAAATAATCCATTGCCTGATAGTAATCTGCAACATTAGATTTATTGCCAAGAAATAAAATCCTTGAATCCATCTCAAGTTCACGGGCAAGCTTCTTGGCATCGTCCATTAAAGGTCCTTCTCCAAGGAGCATAAGACGAAGTGGGAGCCCATATATAAGAGTATATCTACCCTTATTATCTTCTCTTATAAGCTGGACTACCTGAGCGAAAACTCTTATTAAAAATTCATGATTCTTGGCATAATGAAATCTTCCAACATGGCCTATTACTATGGCATTGGATATACCAAGCTCATTCCTTATCTTATTCCTTACATCTTCATTATAACTAAATTTATCAACACTTATAGCATTAGGTATGATATTGACCTTACCTGCATCTACAAGTTCATCGCCATATACATGTCTTGCAGCTGCAATAGTACATGAAAGGTAGTAATCAGCTGTGCCTTCCTTCTTAAAGGGTTTTCTTAAAAACTCAGTAAGTTTCCCCTTAAGTCCAGGATCTGTACCGCCACTTCTAACGTGGGAAGCTGTAATACCGGCACCATAATTCTTAGCTATAGGAAGATAGATGGCTGCAGTACTTGTCATATGACCCTGAACTACATTCCACTTACCTCTGTTAGCTTTAAAGAACTCATTTATATAGCCTTTATATTTGAGAATGCTCTTACTGTTAAGCCTTGGAACTGCGTATATATGGCCTCCAAGCCTTTTAATCTCTTCATCAAAATACTCAGGCTTTCTTACTTTCATAAGTTCTTCTGATGAATACTTAACTCCCTTGGGAAGTACTGCATCAGAGTGAACGAGAAAGTCGAACTGAACACGGCTCTTATCTATGTTCCTGTAAAGGTCCATTATGCGGCTTTCTGCGCCGCCAAGGCCAAGGCGACCAAAAACATGCAGGACCCTGATTGGCTTACGGGTTCTTTCCGGTATGCTGTTTATATCAAAATCCTGCGGCATATTGCCTCCTGTAATCGTTCGTTATTATTTCTTTTTTCTAAAGCCGTTTCTAAGTCTAAGTAATTCTCTAATGTAATACTTGGTGTTGGCCATAGCTTTTTCTTTAAAGCGTGATAGATTTGTTGCGTATGTGGGCCTTATCTTCATCATTTCAGAATAGGATATAAACTCTCTACTTGCAAATAGCTTTTCGTAATTCTCAAAGTCCTTATCTGTCATGGTGTTCGTATGTACTACAAATGTAACACATCCATCTTCTTTAGATTTGAGTGTCTGGCTTCTCTTAAAAGATATGGGATAGAATATCATATCTTCCCACATATATGGGCCATTTCCAAATCCGTCTGTAATACTTGTAAAGCCGTTCTTCTTAAGTGCCTTAAGTGTATTTAAGTCATAAGAATGAGACGGTGCCATGAAGATATCTGTTGTGATTCCGTTCTTTTCAAGTAGAATCTTGCCACTTCTTATCATGCTGTCCTGACGTGAAAATGATAGACCAGCAAATTCAGAGTTTCTGTTAAGTGGAAGCAGGCCTCCATTATGAGTAGTATACTCATGATGGAAACCATGCATAGCCAGTGTCCAGCCTTCATCTTCAAGCTTTTTAAGATAATCCCAGAAATCTCTTCTTGGGAGATTGATCATCAGCTTAGGATCACGATTCTCCGGAACTACGCCAAGTAAGGCTTTTATATTATATTTATCAAGTAGACTTTTAAAGCGTTCGAAATTGCTCCAGTCCATATCCGGAGTAATGTCATCAAGTCTGATAGAAATCTTCATGTCATAACCTCACGTCTCTTTATATGTAAATAAGAGACTTATGGCTTTATATTTACGTATAAGCGGTATCTATAATTACTTATTACAGATTTTCCTTATACCAGTCGATAGCAAGCTTGATTCCCTTAGCGAAATCGTAAGATGGATCATAGCCAAGCTTCTCTCTTGCCTTAGTGATATCAGCGTTAGAATCACGGATATCTCCTGCACGTGTAGGTCCAAATACAGGCTCAACCTTAACTCCGAGAGCATCACAGATATCATTATAAACATCTATAAGATATTCTCTTCCGCCTGCACCTATATTGTACATCTCTCCTGCTGCATCTTCAGGAGCAAGACATGCACGAAGGTTACCTTCAATTACATTGTCGATATATGTAAAGTCACGGCTCTGTCTTCCATCTCCGTTGATTGTAGGACGCTCGCCATTAAGGAGCTGCTTGATGAACTTAGGAATAACAGCAGCATAGGCACCATTGGGATCCTGATGACGTCCAAATACGTTGAAATATGAAAGGCCATATGTATTAAGGCCGTAAAGCTTCTTATAAAGCATTCCGTACTTCTCATTGGTCTGCTTGGTAAGAGCATAAGGAGAAAGTGGATTGCCTTCCTGATCTTCTCTCTTAGGAAGCTTGGTAGAATCGCCATATACAGATGAAGAGCATGCATATGCAAATCTCTTAACACCGTTCTGACGAGCAGCTTCCATCATATTAAGAGTTCCTCTTATATTGATCTCTTCATAAATAAGTGGCATCTCGATAGAACGAGGTACTGAACCCCAGGCTGCTTCGTGGCACACATAGTCAACGCCTTCTGTTGCCTTCATACAAGCATCGAGATTCCTGATATCATCTTCGATGAAAGTGAAATTAGGGTTATCCATGAATGGATTTAAATTCTCTATATGTCCTGTTGAAAGGTTGTCAAGTACGCGTACTTTATATCCCTTCTTAAGAATAGCTTCTGTAATATTGCATCCGATAAATCCTGCACCACCGGTAACAAGAAATGTACTTCCTTCTGGGAATGTTAACTGTTCGTAACTCATTTGTGCATTGCTCCTTATAATCTAAATCTAATTATAGTCATAATCGCTAAAATATTATACCACACAAGTCAAATCAGTGCTTCCCTGCACTTGACTTGTATGGTACGTCCTGTACCCACACAAGTCAAATCAGTGCTTAAGCACAAAGCCAAATGCCATATATAATCCAAAAGCTTGCCTTTCACTTCGTCCGGTCAGCGCTTTTGGATTATATATGGCATTTGGCCTTATTTTTATAGCATCTTTCAAATGAGGTGTTAGTTTATAAAAAAAATCTGTGCGTTTCATTTATTTTCAAGGCACCTTAGAAACGTATAAATTTCTCTATTTTAGCTTTATCATATCTCCTAATTTTCTATCGTACTCCTCTGGATAGAATCTCTCTATTCCAGCTCCATGATAGAATGTTATTTCACCAAACAGTATTCTTTCTCCCACTATATAAAAGTCCATTCTAACAAAGGGTATTTCTCCCACTGTCTTACTTGCCAGCTCTTCTGCCAGTCTTAAAAGTTCCTCAAGCTGTGCAGGTTTTTCCACTTCATGATCAGGATTAGTTGGGTAACAGGTTGTAAATGGAACATAATTCCATTCCCTGTCATAAAAGTTTCTATGGTGGTCAGTAAATCTATCATAATCCACCTGTATATACTGAGCCTTACCATTAAAAACAAATACCTTATAATCGTCAATATCTTTACCTGTAGGATCTGCAATGAATTCCTCAGCAAATATCTTGCGATCAATCTTACTATAGACATGTTCTCTTCTATAGTATGAATAATCCGTATGCATAGCCTTATCCATTTCGCTAATAATGTCAGGCTTATCTAACTTGCTTTTGTCTTTACATATTACGACTCCAGTAGATGAAGTATGATTACACTTTAAAACAAACTTATCAGGGAGAGCCTCAAAATCTATATCTTCTGCTTTATCCCAAGAAGCAATTGTCTTTATAACATGTTCATAACCTATACCTTTTCCGACTATATCCTTGACAAGATACTTATCTGCAAGCTCTACATATTTATCTTTATAGCCATATATCTTCAGCCACTGATTCTTCTCATTGAACGTCCTTGGATTTTGCAAGTCAAGTTTATAACCAAGAGAATATTCAAATAGTCTTGAAAGATATTGCTCATCTGACATTCTATTGTAAAATCCGAGCTTTGAAAGATATGAAAAGCGTATTTCCTTATTTGTACAAAACCGCTTTGCAACTTGTAGTACTTTTTTTGCGCCCATTTATAAAATCCTCTTTAGTTGTTATAAGAGGCACATTTCATAATAATCCTCTATTACGACAGCTCTTACTTTCTTTTATCTTATAATCTCAATCTTATTTTTATACTCTACAACTCTTTCCTTAGGCCCCATAAAGATATACATCCATTGTGCAAATGACAGCACTACCCACAAAACCTCAAGTTCATCACTTGTAATATTCTCTCTATTATTCCAAAGTCTGTATACCTCTTCTTGGCTTATGAAATTACACTTTTTGAGTTCAGGTAAAAGAATACTTTCTACATGATTTCGATATTTATCACTCACATATATAGATCTTAAAGGATAACTAAAACCTTGCTTTTTTCTATATGTAAACTCATCACCAAAAAGCTTCTCTGATATCTTTTTTAGCGGAATCTTTGTATATTTCATGTGCCCGTATTTCTTTTTATCTATAAGAGATTCTCTTACAAGGCTACTTGTCTTCTGACTTCTAACCTTCTCTATCAGCTTATAATTAAGAAATGGTACTCTGGTTTCAAGAGAAGCTCCCATAGACATTTTATCCTGCCTGTTAAGTATATCTACAAGATACGTCTTAAGCTCATAATTAAGAGCCTTGGCAAACCTGTCTTTACCATCACTGGATTTTTTATAAATATCTTTTCTTGTATTTATAGCTTCATCCCAGTTGCTATCCGGAATAAGTTTTTTAAGATCTGTTTCTTTAACAAAAGCTCCGGTTGAGATAAATCTTTCTTCATAGGTCTTGGAATTTGATAGTTTAGTACCTTTTATTACAGATACGATTTCTGATAACAGTTTATATTTTTCTGCTGTTAAAAAGCTTGCATATCTTCTGTACCCGCCAAACACTTCATCTGCGCCTTCTCCTGTGAGAAGAACTTTGACGCCGTTTTTCTTAGCCATACGGCACATATTATAAATACCAATGGAATTAGGATGATTTAAAGGCACATCCAAAAACCAGGTAGCTCTTTCAAACTCCTTATCAAAGTCTTCTACCTTCTGATATTCCTGGTGCTGATGAATAGGATACTTATCAGCTACCATATTCATCCATTTTTTTTCGGAATAATTATCATCTTCAAATATTATAGAATAAGATTCCAAGTCTTCTTTATTCTTGGATGCATAAGCTGTAACTATAGAAGAATCAATTCCACCTGAAAGCTGTACTCCAAGCTTAACATCACTTAATAATCTGTCTTTTACAGACTTCTCAATAAGCTTTTCGTATTCAGATATTGAAATTTCTTGTGCATTTGATGATTGTATATCCCAATACTCAACATCCTCAATTGTCTCATTACTGATTTTCAAGTAATGAGCCGGAAGGACGTTATAAACATTTTTAAAAAGGGTTTTTGAACCGGAAACATATCTAAAATCAAAATGTTCAGATATAACATCTTCTTTTAATTCATTTTTGAAAAATTCATTTCCATAAAATGATTTTACTTCAGATGAATATATAAAGGCATCTTCACTATCATAATAATAAAGCGGCTTTACGCCAAGTCTGTCTCGAATAAGATATACTTCTCTACTTCTGGTATCAGCTATACATATAGTAAACATGCCATTGATCCTATCAAGCATGCCATCAAGTCCATACTCCAGATATAGATTGAGAATAACCTCAGTATCTGTATGGCTTTTAAACTTATATCCCTTAGCTATAAGTTCATCTCTGTAATCAAAGGCATTGAATACTTCACCATTAAATGTAATATATACTTTGCCTTCTTCATCGCTCATAGGCTGATGACCCTGATGCGAGACATCCAAAATACTAAGCCTTACAAATCCCATTGCCATATCAGGGCCAGACTGCGAATTATAGATATCAAGATTTTCATATCCATTGTCATCAGGCCCTCTATGTTCTATAAGTGAGATCATTTTATTAATAACTTCATCTGATCTTATAATACTTTTCTTAGTTATGTATCCAGTAATTCCGCACATTTATAGTCCTCGTATATGTTAATCTTAAAAGCGAATCAATAACACTATAATATCTCCGTAATTCAAAACCCTTGTATTATAGCATATCTTTGTTTTCACAAAAAAATACACATGTAAATAATATCTTAAAATACGAATTCAAACAAC
>NZ_JAILQF010000220.1 GCF_024699075.1 Butyrivibrio sp. | reverse complement strand
CTTGCTAAGAACTCAGGTTGTATGGGACTTATTACAGGTGAATCAATAGGACAGGTTGCATCACAGACAATGCAGTCACTTCTGTGTACTAATGCTGTTGTAGAGTCTATGCCTGTTTACAGACCTGTTATTGCTTTTGATAAGCAGGATATTGTAGATATATCTCTTAAGATTGATGCTTATGAGACTTCAATTCAGCCTTACGAGGACTGCTGTACAATTTTTGTTGCCAAGCATCCTGTTACAAAGCCAAGGCTTGATATTATTGAAGATCATGAGGGCAATCTTCGTGATAAGATCGATGACATGGTCAGAAAAGCCATCGATACAGATGAGATCATTGAGATCACAGCATAAAAAAGGGTATTCAAAAGGGCTCTGGAATACTCCAGAGCCCTTGAACTAACTATTAAAAATTGTAAAGCCCTAAGGCTTTACGTGCACCCACACAATATCTGCGCATTGATACTCAGATCATGTAAGGCTTTAAAACGTTGATGACTTCGTCAACGCCGTCTTCTGCATGGATATTCAGATCGATCGGTTTAGAAAGATCGAGTGAGAAGATGCCCATGATTGACTTTGCATCGATAACGTATCTGCCGGAAACAAGATCGAAATCATAATCGAATTTTGTGATCTCGTTAACGAAAGATTTTACCTTATCGATAGAATTAAGTGAAATTTTAACTGTCTTCATTGCGCAAATACCTCCTTCTTTTTTTAATGATAAACGAGAGGATGGTATAAGTCAACGTCAAAACACCGAAAAAAAAGGAGTTAGTTAGTGAAAAGTGTTGCACTTCACAACCTTGGATGTAAGGTTAACAGCTATGAGCTGGATGTAATAGAACAGGACTTTAAGGCAGCAGGCTATGAGATAAAGCCATTTGACCAGCCTGCTGATATATATATTATCAATACTTGTACCGTTACCAATATTGCTGACAGAAAGAGCAGACAGATGATCCACCGTGCCAAAAAGGAAAATCCGGGAGCTCTTGTAGTTGCAGTAGGATGCTATGTTGAGACCAATGAAGATAAAGTCAAAATGGATGAATACATAGACATAGCGATAGGTAATAACAAAAAGAATCAGGTACTAAATATAATTGAAAAGTACATGGATGAAAAAGCCATGGATGATAGCGCTTCTTACCAGGCTGAGACCGATAAGAAAAGCCGTAAGAACGTAGCAATGGAAATGGATGCTTCTATCAAAGTGGGCAGCAGCATAAAGCCTGAATATGAAGAGATGAAGCTTTCACATGTTCCGGATCATACAAGGGCCTATATAAAGATTCAGGACGGATGCAATCAGTTCTGCTCATACTGCCTTATTCCTTTTGCCAGAGGCAGGATAAGGTCAAGACAGCAAAAGGATGTAGTGTCAGAGATTCTGGGACTTGCAGCTCTTGGAGTCAAAGAGGTTGTAATTACCGGAATACATGTAAGCTCCTATGGACTTGACAGAGGAGAGTCAGAACTTCTGGATCTTCTTAAGAAGATTCATGCAATAAAGGGAATAGAGAGAATAAGACTTAGTTCTCTTGAACCAAGGATAATAACTCCCAAGATGGCTACAGCTATGGCAGGCATGCCAAAGCTCTGCCCTCACTTCCACCTGTCACTTCAGTCAGGCTGTGAGGCTACCCTTAAGAGGATGAACAGGCATTATAGTGCAGAGGAATATTATCAGGGAGTTGAGCTTTTAAGAAAAGTATATGACAGACCGGCGATAACTACAGATGTGATCGTAGGATTCCCGGGAGAGACTATAGAAGAGTTTGAAGAAAGCAGAGACTTTTGCAAAAAAGTCGACTTTTATGAGATGCATGTCTTTAAGTACTCTGTCCGCAAGGGTACTGCTGCTGAGAAAATGCCAGATCAGCTTACAGACAGACAGAAGTCTGAAAGAAGTGATGTTCTTATAGATATGTCTAAAGAGCAGTCCAAGCGTTACAGAGAAAGCTTTATCGGAGACAAAGTCAAGGTTTTGTGGGAAGATGCTGAAGAAATTG
Source organism: Butyrivibrio sp. (assembly GCF_024699075.1). The sequence continues at coordinate 145 of NZ_JAILQF010000220.1, read as the reverse complement.
ACGGCAAATTGTATATGACAGGTCATACTGAAAGATATGTAAGATTTGCCATGGAAATCTCTGATAACGAGAAAGCTTCAGAATTATCGGGAACTTTTGCAGAAGGTACCTGCACAGGATTCCTTACTGAAGATATTATGATATT
>NZ_JAILQF010000041.1 GCF_024699075.1 Butyrivibrio sp. | reverse complement strand
AGTCTTTTAAGCTGATTTATATCAAAACCGCTTTCAAGCTCTTCGTCTTGTTCTATCTTATTTCTAGCCATTATGCGGTCTCCTTTCTCTTCATTATTTCATCGAATTCACCATACTGGTGTTCGAATACCTTCTTGTAATAGCCATCCTTTGAAATGAGCTCATCATGGGTACCAATCTGTGCTATGCGTCCATTCTCAACAACCAGGATCACATCAGCATCCTTGATAGAGGATATACGATGAGCGATTATGAAAACAGTATGACCTGCAAGCTTTTTAAGATCACGCTGTATCTCAGCCTCTGTCTCCATATCAACAGCGGAAGTAGTATCATCAAGGATCAGGATCGAAGGCTCTTTAAGAAGTGCTCTTGCAAGAGATATTCTCTGGCGCTGACCTCCTGAAAGACCTACACCTCTTTCGCCGACAACCGTATCATATCCATCATCCATCTGCATGATGAAATCATCAGCATCAGCCATTTTGGCAGCCCATTTAACCTTTTCGAAAGGACAGTCAGGATCTGCATAAGCAATATTACCTTCTATGGTATCTGAAAAAAGGAATATATCCTGCATGGCAATACCGATACCATCTCTTAGTCTGTGCAGATCAAGGTCTTTGACATTTATTCCGTCCATAAGGACCTCACCCTTTGTTGTATCAAAGAATCTGCATATAAGATTCATGATAGTAGACTTTCCTGAGCCTGTAGCACCTATGATACCAACAGTCTGGCCCGGCTTTATATGAAAACTGACATCATGAAGGACAGGTTCATCATCAACTGTATAGGATACGTTTCTGAATTCAACATCTCCGCTTATCTTGTCTACTTCCTTAGGATAGCGTGGTGTCTGGATGTCAGGTTTTTGAGTTATAGTCTGATATATCTTTTCTACAGAAGTTGTAAATCTGTGATAGTCATTTATGAGCCATCCCATCATCTGCAGAGGATTGTTGAGCATCCACAGATAACTGTTGATCATAACAAGATTACCAAGAGACATATAACCGTAAATACACATAATGCCGCCTGCTACCATAAGAAGGAAAGTGAGCATGTGCGAAAGGAATATGAAAATAGGTACATACTTGGTCCATACCTTTGCTGCTTCAAGCTCAGCATCCCTGTAGCTTGCATTTTCCTTGTCAAATTTCTCTATTTCGTAGTCTTCCTTGGCGAAAGCTTTGACAACCCTGTTACCACTTATGTTCTCCTGAACAAAAGCATTGAGTGAAGAGAACTTGTCTCTTATGTTCATGAACTTGGGTTTTATGGTCTTACTCTGAGAATATGTCATGAATGCCGTTATAGGAAGTACAAGTATCATGGCAAGGCCAATCCTGAAATCTACTGAGAAGATCATAAACAAAGCTATTACAAATAGAAGGACATTCTCATAGATACAGTAGATAACATAGGCTACAAAGTGGCGGATAGCCATCATGTCACCTGTCTGTCTGCTCATTAGGTCACCTGTTCGGCTCCTGTTATAGAAAGCAAAGTCCTTTTCGAGAAGATTTCTGTATACACCATCACGCATGTCATAGAGCATATCCTGTGATGCTGTTTCAAACAGATATAGGAAAAAAAGTCTGAACACAGCTCTGATAACAGTGACACCTATCATAAGAAGAAGGAACTTTGGAAGAAGATCCATTCTTATATTATGACCATCACCTATAATGTCATCTACGATGAAACCTGTGATCTTGGGATTTACTATTGCCAGAACAGAAGTAGCTGTTACAAGAACAAGACCAAGAGCTACCTTCCAAGTGTACTTTTTGAGATATGAATAGAACCATCTCATTGCCGATTGATTTTTTTTGATTTTCATAATATCCCCTCATATCATAAACTACAGGCCGGTTCATATACAGATTTTGTTTAAATATCTGTAAAATCATTAGCCGCTTTACCGAATATAAAGGCTGATGCTACTGAACATGCCATCTTTATTTCGGTATAAAATTGCTTTGCCTTAAGCAATCCGTAACTTTTATATTAGTCTGTTGCTGGATATTTACAATGATATATATTGTTTAAGATTGATTTATTTTGCTTTTTTTAAGATAATGAATGTGTGATAAGGTATATATGAGAAATATATTTTTTTCCAAATATAAGCAAAAATGCAAACAGATATTTACCAGACCCTTATAGTTTCCACTGCCGAAGATAATTTTGATGGGGCAGAAAATATTATTAAAGAAAAATATATTAAAGAAAAGAGACCAAACATGATTTCAGTTGATGCTATAGGATACAGATATGTACATACTAATGGCTGGGATATTAACAGACCATCAGGCCTTAATAAGTATCTTTTTCTGCATATAGAAACTCCTGCGGATATACTGATAGGAGATGAGATGGTATATTATCCCGAGCCTTGCTTTATTATGTTCAAAAAGGGACAGAGGCAGCACTTCCATAACCATAAAGATATGACTTATATTGACAGCTGGATCCATTTTAACTGTGAAAGCCAGGATTCTAATATAGAGAAAAGTAAGAATCCTAGTATAGAAGAAAGTAAGAATCCTGGTATAGATGAAAGTGATATAGATAGCAGTAACATGCATAATACAAAGGCTCCTGACGAGATCGAATCACTGATAAATGAGCTTGATATACCCTGGGGACAACCAATCGTCTTGTATAACACAATAGAACTTAGTGATCTGTGGCAGCTTACGGATGCAGAGTTTCATCAGGCAGGGAGCCACAAAAGAGAGCTCCTTGATATGAAAATGAGAGCACTTATCTATAAATTTGCGGATGTAATACATTCTGAAAGCGGAACACCAAGTAAATTCAACCGCTACAGGAAAGCCTTTGGTGAACTAAGGAACAGTATATTCAGTGGTAATAATGCGGCAGCTATTACAGATGTAACAGAGCTTGCCTTATCACAGAACATGAGCCTGTCATATTTTGAACATGTATATAAGGAATTGTTTCAGGTTCCTGTTACCAAGGATATAATTAAGAGCAGAATAACTTATGCCAAGTATCTTCTGCGATCAACAGATAATAGTATCCAGGATATTGCGAGGTATTGCGGATATGAGAATATAGAACATTTTAACAGGCAGTTCAAAGCTACAGTAGGATATACTCCAACAAGCTTCAGAAGCCAGTAAGACACTAAGATGCAAAGAATCTTGCTTGTATCATTATATATAAAATGATCAAGATAACCCGCCACCTTTAGGTGGTATATAGAAGATGGTCAGTTTAGAGAAACTTTACTTGCCAATGAATTGTCCTGAGCATATACTTAGAATACTGAATTCGTTTTTACATATATTATTGAATCAATAATTCAATAATTTAAGAAAGAAAGGTTTTTATGAGTGATATTTTCAACAATGATGACAACAAGGAAACTACAGATAATAAGGATACAATGGATTTTCGTGAGGTAGATGACAAAGGTGAATCTACCATAAATAATACAGACTCTGATAATTCAGATAAAAAAGACAGTGATTATGAAGATATCTGTTTTATATGCAGACGTCCTGAATCCAAGGCTGGACGTATGTATAAGCTTCCTAATCATATATGCGTGTGCGAAGACTGTATGCACCGCACAATGGATACTGTAAGCCAGTATGACTACAATAATCTTCTTAATAATCCTGATCTTATGAATCAGCTTAATAAGAATAATGGTATCTCATTCATGAATCTTGGAGATTTTGGTGCCAATACTCAGGGTGGTATCCCCAATTCCCAAAAGATCAAGAAGTCCAAGAAAAAAGATGAAGAGGAAACCATAGATATCAAGAAGATCCCTGCTCCTCACAAGATCAAGGCACAGCTAGATGAATATGTAATAGGTCAGGAGCAGGCTAAGAAGGTTATCTCAGTTGCTGTATATAACCACTATAAGAGAGTAGCTACAGGCACTATGGACGATATAGAGATCGACAAGTCCAACATCCTTATGATAGGACCTACAGGTAGCGGTAAGACATATCTTGTCAAAACTCTGGCTCGCCTTCTTGATGTGCCGCTTGCTATCGCAGATGCCACATCACTTACAGAAGCAGGTTATATCGGTGATGATATCGAAAGCGTAATATCCAAGCTCCTTGCGGCAGCAGGCAATGATGTAAAGAAAGCTGAACGCGGTATCGTATTTATCGATGAGATAGATAAGATTGCCAAGAAGAAGTCCACAACAGCAAGAGATGTAAGCGGCGAATCCGTACAGCAGGGAATGCTCAAGCTCCTTGAAGGATCTGAAGTTGAAGTTCCTGTAGGTGCTAATTCCAAGAATGCAATGGTACCACTTACTACAGTTAATACAAGGAATATTCTCTTTATCTGTGGTGGTGCATTCCCGGATCTTTCAGATATCATCAAGAACAGACTCAATAAGTCTTCATCAATAGGATTTAACTCAGAGCTTAAGGATAAGTATGATGACGACGAGAATATCCTTTCATACGTAACTACAGAAGATTTAAAGAAGTTCGGAATGATTCCGGAGTTCCTTGGAAGACTTCCTATCGTATGCACACTTACAGGACTTACTAAGGATGCTCTTATCACAATCCTTAAAGAGCCCAAGAATGCAATACTCAAGCAGTATCAGAAGCTCCTTGAGCTTGATGAGGTTGATCTACGTTTTGACGACGGAGCGCTTGAAGCTATTGCAGAGAAGGCTCTTGAAAAGGATACAGGAGCCCGTGCTCTTAGATCCATCATAGAAGAATTCATGCTTGATATCATGTATGAGATACCAAAGGATGACAATATAGGCAGAGTAACTCTTACAAGAGAATATATCGAAGGTAAAGGTGGCCCTCAGATCGAGATCAGAAGTGAGAAGCCTAAGATTGAGAGCGCAGCAGAAGCGACTATAGAAGATAAAAAGGCAGAATAAATCATTTGATTTTAGCATGAAAAAATATTTTGATATAGGATATAAATTATAAAAGTAAAATTATCAGAAAATTCGCAGCATTTGTTGCGAATTTTCTGCTTTTATGATAGCATTAACTTGAATAAATATCTGAAAAAGAGAGGCATAAAGATGGAGGACAGCCCGCGCAGAAGTATGGCAAGTATGTCAGTATGGCTCGGTATTACATCCATATTTTTTTATAGTACAGGATTTGTAGCGATCATACTTGGTGGAATAGCAATAGTACTTGCATTACTATCAAGAGGTAATAGCAAAAAGCTATCTCGCCAGGCTATTATTGGACTTATAATTGGAATTGTTGGTGTTACCATAACATATATAACCTATGCAGTTATATTGAGCAGAATCTTGTCAGATCCGTCGGTTACAGCAGCACTAGATGCTTACAGATTGAATGATTCATCTGAGAACCTTAATAATCTGTATAACGCAATACTAAGTCATGCAGGAAGTGCTACCGGAGCAGGCTGAATCCGGGATTTTCAGGATGGAAACCTTTTAATAGTGTAGTCCAGGAAGTTGAGGGCTTACATATGATAAGAATAAACGCTTATGGATATGGATATAGTGGATATGATGGAGCTTCTGTATCAGGATCCTCTGAGGGTAAGGCTGTAGTCAATCCGGGAGAGTCTGATGTTAAGTCGGCCGGAAGGAAGTCATCTCCTGCAGAGTGTGAGACTTGTCAGAACCGCAAATATCAGGACGGATCTGATGAGATGGTTTCGTTCAAATCAGCTCAACATATAAGCCCGCAGGAAGCAGGTACAAGAGTCAGAGCACATGAGCAGGAACACGTTGCTAATGCATATGATAAGGCTTTTCAAAAAGACGGCAAGGTTCTTCAGGCATCAGTCAGTATTCATACAGCAGTATGCCCAGAATGCGGAAGAACATATGTATCTGGAGGTACGACTACATCCAAGATCAAATACAATAATGAGGACAATCCTTATCAGAAGCAGCGCAAGGAATTAGATGCAGGTCTCCTTGCAGGAATGAATGCAGACTATTCTGTATAAGGCTATATAATCAGAAACAAGGGACAAAATAATATTATGGCTAATTCATTGGATATTACTACTTCAAAGCTCAAGGGGGTAGCAAGAGAGAGACTTCTTGGGAATTATGGTCAGATCATAGCAGCGAGCATTGTGGTTAACGTGATCTACTTTTTCTGTATGCTTGCAATAATGCTTATAACTAACATTTATATAGCTCTAATAACGGAGATCATAATTGATCTCCTTTTTGGCGTATTCAAATCCGGCAAAAGCTACATGCTTATGAATCTGGCTTATGGACAACCCGTAAATGTTTCAGATGTTTTTATCGGATTTAAGCAAAATCCTGATAAAGCCATTATGATCCAGCTTATATACACAATAGCAATTCTTATTTTGCAGATACCACAGTTTATGAATGCTTTCGGAATCATAGGTGCTTCAGAGATGCTTATAGCAACACTTATACTGTTGATTCCGTATATTATATTATCGATTTCTTTGTCACAGGTCTTTTTCCTGTTACAGGATTATCCTGATAATACAGTAAGACAGCTTGTAAGAAAGAGTCTTTCTATGATGCGACACAATTATTTTAAGTTTATAAAGCTTGTTCTTAGCTTTATACCTATGATGCTCATAGGTTTTATCACATTCTTCGTACCCCTTTTATGGGTAAATGCTTATTACGATGCAAGCAGGGCTATGTTCTACAAAGAGCTTATTTCCAGTAAAGATAAAGCAGTTAATGCATAAAAACCTTTTTATAATCGAAACAAAGAGATAATAATTCAATCAGCGTTTGCCACCTGGCCTTATATGGAGGATTATAGCATATGGATCTGACAGATATTACACGTAGTATGGTTAGAAGTAAAGAACCTGTTGCATTAAAGCAGCTGGATACTCCATGGACCAGGAAAGCCAAGGAAGCTGATTGTCCTAAATCAGAATATCCCAGACCCCAGTTCGTAAGAGATAGTTATGTATCTTTAAACGGAATCTGGGGTTTTTGCATCTCTGATTCTCATGCTATACCGCGTAAAAAGAACATATGTGGTCGCATCAGAGTTCCCTTTTCTCCGGAAAGTATCCTTTCGGTAGTTGATAGAACATCTAAAAGCAGGGCAACCTTTCTTCCTCATGTTCTTAAACCCGGGCAGTACCTTTGGTATTACAAGAAAGTTGATGTTCCTGTAAA
>NZ_JAILQF010000182.1 GCF_024699075.1 Butyrivibrio sp. | reverse complement strand
CGATCATCACTTACATCATCAGGTTCTGACTCTTCTTCACTATTTTGATCATTCTCTTCCTGTTGATCCTGATTCTGATCATTTTCCTCATTTTGATCGTTATTATCCTGCTGCTCTTGCTGATCCTGTTGCTGCTCTTGCTTTTCTTCGTCTATTTTCTTCTGGATCTCTTCTTTCATATCCTCGAGCTCTTTTATCTTATCATCAATATCCTTTTTAAGACTCTCGGCTTCCTGACTATGACCATTGTCATCCTCAGCTCCGGCACAGTTATTAACAGTGATTATCTCTCTGTCCTGTTTAAGCTCGTCTATTACTTCATCTATTTTATCAATAAGAGCCTCTTTATCAACCTCTTCATCATTCTTAAATGCCTCATAACCTGTATAGATCGTATTAAAATCGATCTGCTGTATCTTGGTCATTGTAAGGTTGATCCTGACAGAGCAGTCTCTATCCTGTGGAAGCTCAAATTCAAGACACTTCTCATAATAAATCTGAGCCTTGGAATAATCTGCATTCTTGTAATGAGCATTAGCAAGATTATAATCCATTATATAGGCATCATAAGGGAGAAACTCAAGCACTTTTTCTTCCATATTGGTGTAGCGCTCTTCATCTTCCATGCTCTCCATAAGTATATAATAATTTCCTGAATCAACCATCTTAGCATAAACGTGGTTGGTTCCGATTCTACATAACATTATCATGGCAAGAAGTGCAATAACAAATGCAGCAGCCAAAAAACCAAACTTTACCTTTTTCATTAATTATTCCTCTTTTACTATCTATTACTTTCTAAATAATAGAATCTCGGATACCATAAGGAGCATAAGCACAGGAAGTACATAATAATATGTATCCTCTTTGTTCTCAGTATCTTCTCTAAGTTCAGCTTCATAAGCAGCGTCAGCAATAATCGCCTCAACTACTTCATCAATATCATCCACTTCTTCCATGTGAATGTATTCTACTCCGATCTTAGAAGCAATAGTTTCAAGGCTATCCTCTCCAATGCAGGAAACCGCGAGTTCTCCAGTCTGAGGATCATATATATCGTTGCCATCTTTGTCGGTCATTGTAGCTCCGTCCTCAGATCCAACACCTATAACAGCTCCGCCATCTACTTTGCCAAGAAGCTTTGAATATGCTGAATAAGCGCTACCTGATGAAGCACCATCTTCATCATCTTCCTTGGAATCATCTGCATCTTCTGAAGATTTATCCTCATCAGATTCATAGGTTTCCTCTCCATCTGAGAAGAAGAATACTATAGTCTGTCTTGAATCATACTCTGATCTCATGTGGGTAAGTATTCTGTCCATTTCATCTACAGCACTGTTTAAGTTACTTCCCTTTGCTGCATACTTACTTTCTTTGTACATATAGTCAAGTGCGTCTGTTATCGACTGTCTGTCAGGAGTAAGCGGAATTCTTACTTCTGCCTCGTTGGTAAAAGAGATAAGGGCAAAAGAGCTACCTGACAGCTCATCCATAATAGCATTACAAGCTTCCCTTGTCCCGTCCAAACGGCTTGAATCACCGTCATAGTCCTCCGCCCACATGCTAAGAGTTGAGTCTACAACAAAAAGCACATTAAGACTTGGAACCGTTACAGTAGCTTCATTAGACGGTATCATGACCCTTAAATTTATGACATATATACAGATACAGATAAGAACAGTTATAACTGTTTCTATGATCTTCCTGCCAATACCAACATGTGATCTTATGATACCGATAAAAAGACCCGCAAAGATAAGTGCAATTAATAAAATGATAACTATGATAGGAAGTATAGGATTTGTTGTCAACATGCACCTCCCGCTCTTGCAGCAGCCAGTGCGCATATTCCTACTATAATAAAAATGAATGGTGTCTTTGGCATATCATATGTTCTCGTCTCTGTAATCTCATCGACCTGCATTGCTTCGTGTGACTGTATATCACTGACTATGCCTTTTGTATCAAGATCATCATTAGCAATATAGAAAGCTCCGCCTGTCTTAACGCTTGAGTCTCTCAGCTCATCGCTGAGTTCATCAAAGTCATATCCATAGTTCATTTCTTCAAATGTATCTTCCGGAGGGAATATACTGAATAATACAACATCATTCTTGGCACAAAGATCAGCAGCTTCCGGAAGTCTTACAATAGGCTTCTGATATGCATTTTCAGCATTATCAGTTACCATAAGTATTATTCTTGTTCTCTCCTCATCTTCAAGTGATGGGAAGTCATACAAACAGGTTGCAAGACCTTCTCCAATAAGTGAGCTTCCAAGCCTGTCACTATTAACTGCAACTCCGGCTTCAAATTCCAAAAGTTCATCTATTAATTCGTAAAACTCCTCTTCCTCTTCTTCTGTTATATCATCGTAATACTTTTCGTATAATTCAACATATCTGTTCTGATTGATAAAATACTGTTCGAGTTCATCAAGCTTTTCGCAAGCGAACTCCTTGTCGTCTGTAAGCGGCATATAAAGAACAGATGAAGTGTTATATATAGAAATACCAACTCTGTCTCCGTCAAGTCCCTCAACAACACTCTTTAAGTTACTTACAAAATCATAATTAAGAGCATAAAGTGAATATGATATATCAAGACAAAGGAAAATGTCTCTTCTCTGTACTCCTGTTGTTACTTCTTCAGTATAAGAAGGTCTTCCCATAAGATATGCAGATGACAAAATACTCATTGTAATACCTGCAATACCTATTACATTAAGAACTGTATGGATCACTTTTCTGACCCTGTAGCCCTTCATACTGTCAACCATCCACATGGCACCATAGCCCATGTATTTGCTCATTTCATCGGCTGAAAGAGCTTTTCTTTTTTTATATTCTCTAAATCCGAATATGCCGGCAATTATAATTGCTGCTCCTATAGAGACCCATATTGCCAGGTTTTCATTTCTAAGTTCTATCTCCATGCTGCCACCAGTCTTTTAGCATCTCTTAAAAAGTTTGCTGCATCCTTTGCTGAATATTTTGAAAACTCTGCGCCATAAAGACATCCAATAAGCTTTGTAAGATCTTTGCTGTTCCATTTATACATCTCAGTAAGAGTGCTGCAATCCATCTCCTTACCGGTAACATAAGACAAGAAATCTCTTACTGTAATACTTATGATAGTACTTGTCTCTCTTACGCTTATCTCATTTCTTCTATACTTTTCATCAAGCAGATTAAGCTTAGACAGAGTCTCTCTGCGCTTTTGCTCTATCATGTCACCGGTCTTGTCTGCAGGTTTATTTACAACTGAAACTACAGGCTTTTCGACCCTTATAAGACAAAATGTGACAAAGCATATAAGTGATGCCAGAACAAGAGATATTAAGATTATGTATAAATATTTGTCATCAAAAAATGCATTTTGAAGAGAAATTGAGAATTCCATCAGCCCACTCCCTTGTTTAATACTTTAATTATTGATTCCGTTATATCCTGCGTGCTTCTGACTATATCATAAGAAGCGCCGCATGCGCGAAGATTTCTCATCGCTTTGGACAAAAGATCTGCTTTTTTCGTGCTGATCTCATCCGCCATACTTGAAGAATAAGACAGATATTCAGAAACAGCCACACCAGTCTGAGCATTATAAATATGACTGCTTCCCCAGTCTGCATCTTCCATTAAGATCACATACAGATCACGAACAGTACATATACTCTTTATAAGCCTGTCATCAAGAGTTAACACTCCATACAGATCGGTTATCAGAAAAAGAGAGACACTTCTCATTGGAGTTGCCACTATTCGTTTAAGCTGCATGTTAAATTCATTTGAAAGATCCTTTTTTCTTTTGCCCGCGAGCTTAACGCTCATATTATAGCATCCTTCAAGGCGCCTTAACTGTCCTTCCAAAAATCCGGGACCGCTTGAATATCTTTCTACTCTTCCTGCTTCCAAGCCTCCAATTATCTGGTATTCAGCGCCCGCTTTAGTGCACATATAGGCTGCACTTGCCGCAGTTATGATACCTGCTGCCGTCTTGGAATGGCCATCCGGCATAGCTCCAAGCATATTCTTGCCCGTATCCACTACAAACATAAATCTTCTCTTCTTGTCTGCAACATAGTTCCTTACAAGGATCTCGCCTGTTCTTGAAGAAGATTTCCAGTCAATATCACGCAGATTATCACCAGCTACGTACTCTCTCAGATCCTCAAGTTCCATGCTTCTACCTCTGAAAACAGATCTGAAAGCACCATCAGTGCGGCCTATTGTCTTTGAAAAGTTGTTAAAATGTATTTCTGCTGCCGGAAGGTTTAATGCCTCATAGTCAGGGCGAAGCCTGAGCGGATTTGCATTATGCTTTTTCCCCATCATATGGTCTTATTCCTTTCACGGAGTTCTGATTGCTCTTACAATACCATCTACAATCATGTCCTCATTGATTCCATCTGCTGCCGCAAGGTAGCGAAGCGATATACGGTGTCTGAGCACCTGTCTTGAAATACTCTTAACATCATCAGGTGTTACGAAAAGTCTTCCCTGCATAAGAGCAAGAGCCTTACCCATCTTAAGGAAAGCTATAGTTGCACGAGGGCTGGCACCAAGACTTACATAACCTTTAAGATTTACAGGCAGATACTGATCTGCACATCTTGTTGCTGCTACAATTGCAGCTATATAATTCTTGACTGTAGGATCGCAGTATATACCTGCTACAATCTTCTGAAGCCTTGCAATCTCTGCTATAGAAAGAACAGGTGGTTGCTTCTCTTTGATCACGTCATTATCAATCGCTTCCATCATATTAAGGATTGATACCTCTTCCTGAATAGACGGATAAGATATCTTCTCTTTAATAAGGAAACGATCTGCCTGTGCCTCAGAAAGCGGATATGTTCCTTCCTGCTCAATGGGGTTCTGCGTAGCTATTACAAAAAATGTATCTTCAGGCATATGATATGAGTTTCCGCCAATTGTAACCTGTTTCTCCTGCATGGCCTCAAGCATCGCACTCTGTGTCTTTGCACTTGATCTGTTGATCTCATCAAGAAGTACAATATTAGCAAATACAGGTCCAAGAACTGTTTCAAACTTGCCAGAGTCCTGTCTGTATATCTGTGTACCAACTATATCTCCCGGCAAAAGGTCAGGAGTACACTGAATTCTTGAAAATTTTCCGCCAACAGCATCAGCCAGAGCTCTCGCTGCTGTAGTCTTTGCAAGTCCAGGAACTGACTCTACAAGTACATGGCCATTACCAAGCAGTGCAGCTATCATTGACCTTTCCAAAAGTTTCTGCCCTACGACATTTTGCTCAAAATATCTTGAGAGCTTTCCTATAGCCTGCTGTGACCAGGCAAAATCTTCATTACTTATCTGAACATTCATTAACGCACCTCATATTATTTTTTTTGATAATTATAATGTAGCACTGTTTTATAGAATATCACATAAAATCTGACAGAACGTTAGTTTTATAGGATGAACGACATATTTTGGGGTATTTTTAATGAATTTTCATTATTCTATATATGCTCACTCTTTAAATTATTAAAATGTTTCTGTGTTCAATCCATTATTCTTCATATTTAAACCAAATAATATTTAGCTCTTCTTACAATTTTACTTGACTTTTATTTAATTACTTAAAATAATTAATAACATCTTTATTTTTATGGAAAATATGTTATACTTTATATCGGCGCTTTAAAGCGCCAAAGCACAAAAGTATTTTATGGTAAAAAAACTATACTATTTTTACCATTTTTGAAAGGAGCACCATGTCATTCGAGTACATTCAAAAGGTTCCAACACCGCAGGAAATACAGGAAGAATTCCCTGTTGCAGCATCACTGAAAGAGATCAAGAAAGAAAGAGATAAAGCTATTGCCGATGTCTTTACAGGTAAAAGCGATAAATTTCTTGTTATTGTAGGACCTTGTTCAGCAGATAATGAAGAAGCTGTTATCGACTACGTATCACGTCTTGCCAAAGTTAACGATAAGGTAAAAGATAAGCTCATACTTATTCCTCGTATCTATACCAATAAGCCACGTACAACAGGAGAAGGTTATAAAGGAATCACCTCACAGCCAGATCCTGAAGGAAAGCCTGATTTCAGACAGGGTCTTATTGCCATGCGTCACATGCACATCCGTGCAATCGAAGAGTCAGGACTTACTTCTGCAGATGAAATGCTCTATCCTGAAAACTGGGGATATGTTGAGGATATTCTCTCATATGTAGCAATAGGTGCCCGTTCAGTTGAAGATCAACAGCACAGAATGACTGCCAGCGGTTTTGATGTACCTGCTGGAATGAAGAATCCCACAAGCGGATATCTTACAGTAATGCTCAATTCCATCTATGCAGCTCAGCGTCCTCATTCTTTCCTTTACAGAGGATATGAGGTTAATACATCCGGTAACCCTCTTGCTCACTGTGTTCTTCGTGGATCTCAGAACAAGAACGGACGTAATATACCAAACTATCATTATGAAGATTTAAGCCTCGTTAATCAGCTCTACCAGGAACAGGATATAGTCAATCCTGCAGTTATCGTTGATTCTAATCACAATAACTCCGGCAAAAAATATCGTGAACAGGTTAGAATTGTCAAAGAGGTGCTTCATAGCCGCCAGCATTCAGATGAGATCAGAAAACTTGTAAAGGGTGTTATGATCGAAAGCTATATTGAAGAAGGTGCTCAGAAGATAGGTGAAGGAATCTATGGTAAGTCCATCACAGATCCATGCCTTGGATGGGCTGCAACAGAAAAGCTTCTCTACGATATCGCAGAGCTTAGCTGATTATAAAATATACATCAAACTCGCAATTTGCTTTTTATCTATATGTAATAAAACCTTCGTATTGATATATGATTGCTATAAAGTCATATACTAATACGAAGGTTTTTATTATCTTGGCTGAGTTCTCTGATATATCTCTCTTATATAATTATGCTTATTATCAGCATACTTCTGAGTAGAAGCAATATCTATATGACCGAGCATTTCCTGGACAACCTGGATATCGGCGCCATTTTCTATCATATGAGAAGCGAAAGTATGTCTTATGGAAAACGGCGTTATGTCTGATTTAATTCCAGCCATTTTTCCATACTTCTTGATCATCTTCCACACACCCTGTCTGCTCATGGCTTTTCCACCTGTTGCCGATAGAAATAGTATACCTTCATCATAAGTATCACCAAGAAGCTTAAGTCTTCCGCCCTTTAAGTAGTCCATTATGGCGCTTCTTGCATGATGACCAAAAGGAACTATTCTGTCCTGTCCAAAGCTTTTAAAGTCGATACAGTTAAGTCTGAATTCTATATCATCTATCTTTAAGCTGGCTATTTCACTTACACGTATGCCGGTAGCAAAGAGAAGCTCCAGCATAGCCTTATCTCTTTTGCCCTTAGGAGTATTCAGATCAGGCTGTTCTAAAAGAGACGCTATCTCACGCTCAGTAAGGATCTTAGGAAGTGTCTTCTCTATATGTGGTGCTTTTAAGCCATCGGTTATATCATTATCAAGCTCACCATTTTCAACCATAAAATGCCAAAAAGAACGAATGGATGAAATATGTCTTGATATTGTAGTATCTGCCATAAGCTGCTCATTCATATTACTTACATACGAAGAAAGCTGGTCTTCAGTAACTTCCGACCAGCTGTTTATATTCTCTTTGCGCATAGCAATCATCAGGCGTGTAAGATCACGCCTGTATGACTGTAATGAATTCTCTTTTGCTTCTCTGACATTGCCTAAATAACTTATGAATTCGTCAATAGTTTCTTCCATGGATTCTACCCATTATATAACTAATGTCAACAAGTCTCTTTATAAAAATATAAGGTAGGTGTCAAAAGTTCCTTTTGACACCATATGACTACCGGATTGTTCCGTTTCTACGAAACTCCCACAATCCTCAAACATTCACAAATCCGCACTACGTGCTACTTTGCTCATGTTTGACGGGTCATAAATTCATATTCGATTTCGAGCAAGCTCGAATCGAAATGACTTTTGACCCTTACGTCATAATATCAGTCCATTGTAGATAATAATTTCTCGACACTTACATATTTAACACAAAGTGTAAAGAGTGTTGCTGCAGTTTTAAGGTCAGCAAGTGAAGGATATGTAGGAGCAATACGGATATTACTATCTGTAGGATCCTTGTGATAAGGATATGTAGATCCTGCGCCTGTAAGCTTAACTCCGGCCTTCTTACAATATGCAACAATCTTCTTGGCACATCCAGGCATAGAATCGAAGCTTATAAAATATCCGCCCTTTGGATTAGTCCACTCACCGATTCCAAGTCCGCCAAGATTCTCTTCAAAAATATTCTCTACTGCTTCAAACTTAGGTCTTAAGATATCAGCCTGTTTTTTCATGTGTTCGACCATTCCATGGATATCCTTGAAATATCTAACATGACGAAGCTGATTAACCTTATCGTGACCGATTGTCTGGAATCCCATCTGCTTAACAATATCTTCCATATTATTAAGACTTGTAGCCATTGCAGCTATACCGGAGCCAGGGAAAGTAATCTTTGATGTTGAAGCAAATTTATATACAAGATCAGGATTTCCTGCCTTCTTACATTCAGCAAGAATCTCAATAAGATAGTCCTGCTCTTTGTCATACAAATGATGGATACCATAAGCATTATCCCAGTATATACGGAAATCATGTGCAGCTGGTTTAAGGTTTGCAAAACGTCTTACTGTTACATCTGAATATGAATATCCCTGAGGATTGGAATATTTCGGCACGCACCAGATTCCCTTTATGCTCTCATCTTCAGCAACAAGCTTCTCGATCATATCCATATCAGGACCTTCAGGTGACATAGGAACAGGGATCATCTCGATACCAAAGTACTCTGTTATGGCAAAATGTCTGTCATATCCAGGTGCAGGGCACAGCCACTTAACTTTATCAAGCTTGCACCATGGAGTATTGCCCATTACACCATGAGTAAATGAACGGCTTATGCAATCATACATAACATTAAGAGAAGAATTACCAAAGATAATAATATTATCAGGATTGTTCTCCATCATATCGGAAAGAAGCTCTTTAGCTTCATCAATACCTGTAAGTACACCATAGTTACGACAATCTGTACCATCTTCACATACAAGATCTGAGTCTGAACTTAAAACATCCATCATTCCCATAGAAAGATCAAGCTGCTCTTTGCATGGCTTACCACGACTCATATCAAGTGTCATCTCCATTGCCTGATACTTTTCGTACTCTTTCTTAAGAGAAGCAAGCTCTGATGTAAGCTCCTCCTTAGACATTTCTGTGTACTTCTTCACATCACTCTTTGCGTTCTTCATTGCCTTTGTTTCTCCACCTTCCAAATATAATCATAGAGCATGTTATGCCCGAATATACTTAATTATTTAAGCTGATCAAAATCCTGTATGGCATCTTCAATATTATCAAAGCTGACCGGATTCCTGTATGGCATCTTCGATAGCACCCATTATAGGAAGCTCATCGAATGTTGCAAAATAATCTCTCATAGTCTGAGCTCTTCTTATACATCTAACGCTTCCGTCTTCTTGTAATAAAAGCTCACTACTCCACAGACGACCATTATAATTATAACCCATCGCAAATCCATGTGCACCGGCATCATGAATATAGATAAGATCGCCCATTTCAATCTTGGGAAGCTTTCTATCTATAGCAAACTTATCATTATTCTCACAAAGTGAACCTGTCACATCATATGTACAATCGCAAGGCTCATTCTCTTTGCCAAGAACAGTAATATGATGATAAGAGCCATACATAGCAGGGCGCATAAGATTAGCTGCACAAGCATCAACTCCTATGTACTCTTTATAGATATGCTTCTCATGAATAGCTCTTGTAACAAGGCTTCCATAAGGTCCCATCATAAATCTTCCCATCTCTGTATAGATAGCTACATCAGAAAGACCAGCAGGAACCATGATCTCATCAAACTTTTTGTGTACTCCCTCACCTATAACTGCAATATCATTAGCAGTCTGATCAGGTGTATACGGGATTCCTACTCCGCCTGAAAGATTGATGAAAGTAATGTCAGCTCCGGTAGCCTTTTTAAGTCTTATAGCCAGTTCGAAAAGCTGACCTGCAAGCTGAGGATAATATTCATTAGTAACTGTATTGCTGGCAAGAAAAGCGTGAATTCCAAAATGCTTAACGCCTCTTTCCATCATTTTTGTAAAAGCCTGAGCCATCTGCTCTTCAGACATTCCATACTTGGAATCTCCAGGATTATCCATGATTCCGTTACTCATCTTAAATACGCCGCCCGGATTAAATCTGCAGCACATAGTTTCCTGGAAAGGAATGTTATTGTCAACAAAGTAATCTACATGTGTAAGATCATCAAGATTTATGATAGCTCCAAGTTCATCAGCATAGAAGAATTCTTCTACAGGTGTGTCATTAGAAGAAAACATAATATCTGAACCTTTTGCACCTACTGCTCTTGAAAGAACCAGCTCTGCCATGGATGAACAGTCGAAACCGCATCCTTCTTCAAGTAATATCTTAAGGAGTTCCGGATTAGGAGTAGCTTTAACTGCGAAATACTCACGGAAACCTTTATTCCATGAAAATGCCTTGTTTACAGCGCGGGCATTTTCTCTGATGGCCTTTTCATCATATATATAAAAGGGGGTTGGATACTCTTTGGCAATTGCTTCTGCCTGTTCTTTGCTGATAAAAGCTTTTTTCATATAAAAATCATGCCTTTCTATTTGTGTAATTGTATCTTTGTATACAATTTGACCGTTTACTCTAGTAAAGTACCATAAATCATCGCACTTGTACAGAGTTTAAAATAAGTTTTTTAAATTGATTAAATTTGTAGTGGAGTAATAAAAGACTGATAAGATAACTGCTTTACATTTAGTCAGGCAGCAATTTCACTCTTTGTCAGTTATCTGCCTGACAATTGTCAGTTAACTTCTTCACTCATTATCTGATGATTATTCACCCTTTGTAGTTCAACATCATCACTCTTTATCAGGTATCTGCCAGTCTATCTTCTCAATACCATGGCTTTCAAGAAATTCATTGCACTGGCTAAAATGCTTACAGCCAAAAAATCCTCTATAAGCAGATAAAGGACTTGGATGAGGCGCTTTTAATATAAGATGCTTAGGATTATCAAGCATCTCTGCCTTCTTCTGTGCAGGGCTTCCCCATAACATATAGACAATTGGCCTGTCTTCCTTGTTGACTGCTCTTATAATAGCATCTGTAAAGTTTTCCCATCCTTTTCCTTTATGAGAAAAAGCCTGATGAGCTCTTACAGTAAGCAGAGTGTTAAGAAGCAATACTCCCTGTTCTGCCCAATGAACAAGATATCCATTATCCGGAATCTTACAACCAAGATCATCATGAAGTTCTTTGTAGATATTAACAAGTGACGGAGGGATATCAACTTCAGGCCTTACTGAAAAGCACAATCCGTGCGCCTGCCCAGGTTCGTGATAAGGATCCTGTCCTAATATAACCACCTTTACATCATGAAGATTCGTAAGATGTAGCGCATTGAAGATATCTTCTGATGGCGGATAAATTACATGTGTAGAATATTCTTCTTTTATAAATTTGTATAAATCAGTATAGTAAGGTTTCCTGAACTCATCTCCAATAGCTTTAGCCCAGTCTCCTGTGATTGATCCCATTTTCTAGTCCTCTGTTATTCTATTAGTATAAAAAAATTTATATTCTTACAGGAACATTTTTTTCCTTAAGATATTCTTTGACTTCATTTATCTCAAGTTCCTTATAATGAAAAAGAGATGCTGCAAGAGCTGCATCAGCGCCGCCCTTCGTCAAAGCTTCATAGAAATGCTCTTTAGTACCTGCACCACCTGACGCTATAACCGGTATACTTACTGCATCAGCGATTTTTCTTGTAAGCTCAATATCGTATCCGGCCTTGGTTCCATCACCATCCATACTTGTTAGAAGTATTTCTCCGGCACCAAGCTTATCAGCCTTTATGGCCCATTCTATTGCATCTAGTCCCGTATCTATACGGCCACCGTTTTTATAAACATTCCAGCCGCTGCCATCTTCTCTTTTTCTGGCATCAATTGCTACAACGACGCACTGACTTCCGAATTTGTCGGCACCTTCTGATATAAGCTCGGGTCTGTTTATAGCAGCTGAGTTAACAGCGCATTTATCTGCACCTTCTCTCAAAATAGCTTTCATATCCTCTACTGTTCTTATTCCTCCTCCAACAGTAAAAGGAATGAATACTCTTTCTGCAACCTTTCTGACCATATCAACCACAGTCTCTCTGGCATCAGATGTAGCAGTTATATCCAGAAAGACAAGCTCATCTGCACCAGCTTTACTATATGCTTCTCCTACAGACACCGGATCTCCGGCATCTCTCAGCTCTACAAAATTTATTCCCTTAACAACTCTTCCGTCTTTTACATCAAGACATGGTATTATTCTTTTAGTCAGCATATCTTATACCTCCAGAAAATTCTTTAAAATCTGCATTCCAACTTCTGAGCTCTTTTCCGGATGAAACTGACATGCAAAGACGTTTCCTTTTTCAACAGAAGCTTCTACCTTAACACCATAATCTGTTGTTGCAGTTACAATATCCTTGTCCATAGCATCAAGATAATATGAATGAACAAAGTATACGAAAGAATGTTCCGGTACACCTTCAAACAAGCGACCTTTTTTGGCATAAGTAAGATCATTCCATCCAATCTGAGGTATCTTAAGACCATTTGCTTGCGGAATTCTTCTTATTTTTCCACGAAAAATACCCAGACCATCAACTCCTTCCGATTCCTCACTTGAATCGAACATAAGCTGAAGGCCTAGGCATATTCCGATAAAAGGGACGTCTGACTTTACAGTCTTTTTAATAACATCCACAAGTTTGTATTCATTAAGTTTAGACATTGCATCGCCAAAAGCACCTACTCCGGGCAAAACAACATGATCTGCTCTGGCAATCTCTGCCTCATCTCTCGTAGTTACAACATCAGCACCAAGAAATTTAAATGCCTTTTCAACACTTTTGATATTTCCGGCATCATAATCCAATATAGCGACCAAAAATTCATCCTCCCATTTTGCATATACATCTGCTACTCTGGCGCTGCTCTAAGGCCGCATATAATCTGAAGCTGCTTGGTATATTCAGTAGACTTTTCTATACCAATAAGTTCATATACTTCATCCATTGTAAGGCCATATTCACTCTCAAGCGCCGATTGTATATTATAGTACGCTATATTGACTTCAGTTTCAACCAAAGAATCCGGTGTTGAATCAGGTTTATATTCAAGTTCCAATTCCTTGAGCCTTGCTGCATCATCCATGATATCATCATACTGATCGACACCTTTTACAAGTGCATTCAAGGCTTCGACGGTAAGTCCCATAGATGCGAACACTTCATACTGATCATAATAATGTCTCATCTGAGAGATATATCTTGCCTTCCAATAAAGGATCTGATCATCTTCAGAAAGCTTACCTTCGCGATATAAGCTATAATAATCTTTATATGCAGTTAAGTAATCACCGCTAAGGAATGCCTGCTGCGCTTCATCATGTAATGCACTTCCCGGTATAGTGTATGCCGGAATTGCGCACAATATTCCAATTGGTAATACCAAAAGGAAGGCCAAAATGAACTTTCTAGGCGGAATCGGTTTTGGTGGTGGTCCTTCAGGTTTCTTTGGTTTCTTTTCTTTCTTTGGTTTTGGCTGTTTAGGCTGCTTTGGTTTCTTTTCTTTTTTCTTTGCAGGCTTCTTTTCCTTCTTTGGCTTAGGCTCTTTTTCCTTCTTTTTCTTTTTGCCCTTCTTGTCTTCGTCTACTTCATTAAGGACGGCCTGATTTTCATCTGTAAGCGACGCAAGTTCATCATTCTCAACATTTCCATTTGCAGTTGCTTCTTCATCTTCATCTTTGAAAAGAGCTGAAAGAATCTTGGCAAAAAATCCTTTCTTTTCTCCACCATCTTCTTTAGCCTTTTTCTCTTTAGCCGGCTTCTTACCTTTTTTGCCCTTGGCATCCTTAGCCTCAAGCTCCATATCATCAAGTTCATCACTTGATGGAACAGGCTCTTCTTCCTCATCAGGAGCTTCTTCAGATTCAGCACCCTCTTCAGAAAGCGACATAAGATCATCGCCTCCATCCTCTTCTTCAAGATTAAGGTCACTGCTTTCGCCAGCTGGCTCATCCAGACTAAGTTCATCGCCTCCACCTGAAGGCTCATCCAAGCCTGATTCATCGCCTCCGCTTTCAGGCGTTTCTTCTATATTAAGATCTTCTCCCTGATCAGCTGATGCTTCTTTATCAGCATTCTCTAAAGAATCCATATCATCACTTCCAAGTGAATCCATTAGAGAATCAAGATCTTCATCCACGCTATCTTCTATAGTATCTTCTGCTTTTTCTTCGCCGCTACTATCTTCACCTTCTGCAGGTTCTTCTATATCATCAAGAGATAGTTCATCGGCTGTATTCTCTTCCGAAGATTCATCAGCTGTTTCTTCAGTATTCTCTGCTGAATCAGCCTCTTCAGCATTTTCTGTTTCAGCCTCTCCTGGTTCATCTCCAGCATTATCAGCTTCCGGTTCCTTAGATTCCTCTCCTTCAGATTCTTCAGAAGGTTCTTCTATAGATATTTCCTCTTCTGAATCTTCCTGCGCTTCACTCTCTTGAGCAGGTGCATCATCTCCACCATCTGCAGCAGCGAACATTGCAGCGATCTCGTCAGAACTAAGAGCCCTGTTAGGATCGTCATCCGCTGGTTGCATTGATTTTAGAATATCGTCAGCAGAAGGTTCATCAGAAGTTTCTTCTTTTACTGCATCGTCAGAAGAATCATCATTTGATGCTTCTTCTTCGCCGCCCGCTGCTGCAAACATTGCTGCAATCTCATCAGGAGATAGCTGTTTATTAGGATCATCTGAAGGTTCAGAAGCTGCAGGCTCACTTGAAGGTTCAGGCTCACTTGAAGGTTCAGGTTCAGACTCGCCTTCTCCACCTCCGGCCGCAGCAAACATAGCTGCTATCTCTTCAGGTGACAGCTTCTTATTAGGATCATCTGAAGGTTCAGGAGCTGCAGGCTCACTTGAAGGTTCAGGTTCAGACTCACCTTCTCCACCTCCGACCGCAGCAAACATAGCTGCTATCTCTTCAGGTGACAGCTTCTTATTAGGATCATCCGATGCAGTTGGCACTTCTGGTACATTATTATCAGCCATGGGTGCACCTTCCTCCGTTTCAGGAGTTTCATCTGATTCAGGTTCTTCTGATTGAGCTTCTATTGTTGCAGATGTAACTGAAATATCTTCAACTGTTTCCAACCTGACATTTTCAGAATCTTCATCATTTTCAGTATCTTCTTGAACATCTTCTGTTGCTGTATCTGTAACAGGCTCTTCCTGCAATTTATCTTGTGTTTCTTCTGTTAAAGGTTCTTCCTGTAATTCCTCTTGTGTTTCTTCTGTTACAGGCTCCTCTTGTATCTCTTCTTGTATTTCTTCTGTTGCAGGCTCCTTTTGTATCTCTTCTTGTGTTTCTTCTGTTGCAGGCTCTTGTTCCATTTTCATCATTGCTTCTTCAGCAGCTGCTATAGCTTCATCAAGATCCTGTTCTTCTTCATCATCGTCAAAAAAATCTGGTGATTCCTGCCCCACAGTGTACTGAGGAATATTAGCACTAGAAACTTCTGCAGCTTTGTAATTCTCTGCAACCTGCATGAGTTTCGGATCAATAATCTCACCTCTGTCAACATGACCTAACAGCTTATTGATTTCCTGCAAGTCTTCATTATCAACATCGATTTCATTTTGAGCATCAGAAGATTCGGCGGGTACTTTACCAGCCAATCTTGATAATGCATCAATTTCATTTTTGTTATCAATCGATGCCATAATGTCCTCATGCTTCTTTTATGTAATCCATCGAATTGCTTTGTACAGATACCGCTTTCTTAACTATATGACCAGGCAACTGAAACAGTTTTTCATGAACACGAATCATATATGCCTTATTATTGATAAATGCTATCTTTTCAAACGGGAAACGAATAACAGTCGGATATTCCAGTCCTACACCAAGTTCCAGAATAAGCAGATCCTCCGACAATGTTCCTGACAGCCAGTTCTGATAATCACTCCACTTTGGCAGATAAGCTTTTTCGTTATACTGCTCACCTAGCCATTCGCGACGTTTTTGATTGAAAATCATCTCATCATCACTATATATTACTTTATTTATTTCGGAGAGTTTCCCATTATTTTTTAGTATATTATCTATTTGTAGCATTAAAGCAGATATATCATTTGAATCATCTACTTTTATAAGTTCCCCGTTTGCATTATGCTTTTGTTGAAGAAATTCAATATTACCGCAAGGAAAGACCATTTTATCATGGTCAAAAAAATTATCAGGATCAGAATAATCATATATAGTAGAAATAATATAATAATCTTTATCTTTTATAAGATCAGAAAGCTTCTTAAAATATTCTTTTCTTGGATCCTCATGGTTTTTCATATAATGATATTCGATATAAGGAATAAGCCAGTCATAACCGTTTTTAGCCTGATCTATCAGATTTTTATAGGCTATATCATTTGTAATATTTTTATAATTATAGGACCACTCCTCTCCAAGTCCTATCAAAACCTTTTTAGTCTGGTCAAGTGAAGCTGAAAGTATATTATCCATATAAAACCTCTTTTTTTATTAGTATTTATTGCGCAAATGTATTATAAATCAGTTATAACATAGGCTGCAAATTAAAAACTCCCTTTGTAAAATATCAGGTAATCATCATACCTGCACCTGCAAAGGGAGTTAAAACCTATATACTAATAATATTTACTCGTCTGAAATCTGAACGAGCTCATCTATAACAGAAACAAGATTACCGATTTCAGGCTTTGAAAGCTGTCTGTCAGCTCCAAGAGATTCGCCCTTTCTTCTCATCTCTTCATTAACAAGTGATGAGAAAATGATAAGAGGAATATCTTTAGTAGAATCATCACTCTTAATAAGCTTAGTAAGACGATGACCATCCATGATAGGCATCTCTACGTCAGTAATGATACATTTAACCTGTTCAAGCTTTTCTCTCTTCTTAAGCTCCTGTATATAGTCATATGCAAGCTTACCATTTTCAAAGTGTCTTACATTTGAATATCCTGCCTTATTAAGAGCATCAACAATGAGCTTATTAAGAAGCTGAGAGTCTTCCGCAAGAACAATAGGTACATCAGTTCTCGTACGAGGTCCAATATCCTTGATCTGATCCATATTAAGACCAGTATTAGGATTAATATCAGATACAATCTTCTCAAAGTCAAGAATAATGATAAGACGATCTTCAAATTTAATTATACCTGTGGAAATACTCTGTTCAGCTGTAGAAATTGTAGCATTGGGTTTAATAATATCAGCCCAGGATACACGATGAATTCCGATTACAGAATCAACATGAAATGCTATATCCAACTTATTGAAGTTAGTAACTATGAAAAGACCACCAGGTTTTGATGTTCCTCTCTGCAAACAATTACGAAGGTCTATTGCAGTGATCATCATATCACGCGGCATAAATATACCTTCAATACTTGGATGTGCATTAGGAACAGGCGTTACTTCCTGATAAGTAATAATTTCTTTTATCTTGGCAACGTTTATTCCATAACAGTGATCGTCGATTTTAAATTCCAAAACCTCCAGCTCATTAGTACCATTTTCCAACAGAATTTTACTTTCCATCTTATCACCTCGCAATGAAATAAATAATGGCTCAGTTATTATATCGGATTAGAATCTCATAACTTAAGGCTAAAAATAAATATTTTTATGACAATTTTACATAAAAGATATCGGATGATTATAGGAAATAAATTAGAAGCATTTAGATCATATATTACATACTCATAAGAAAAAGAAGATAAACTCGCAATGATATGATTCCCCTAAAGTAGACAATGGAAATAACCAAAGTCTCCTTTAGGGGGATTTTTTATGGCTAAAAGGAAACATTCCGTAGAATGGATGATTGATAGAGTAAATGAGTACCTTAGCGGAATGGGCTCATATGATT
>NZ_JAILQF010000180.1 GCF_024699075.1 Butyrivibrio sp. | reverse complement strand
TTTGCCATATGCAGAATATACATTCATAATGGCTGTACTTGCGCCTTCTTCTGATAGATCAAAATCTACGCCATTATATGTAAAAATCATACCATCATAAGATATTTCAGCTTCTATTTCTCCAAGAACATATATTCCATTATAAGCTGCATCAACCTCTTCAAGATTCTCAATCATACCTTCATCATTCACAGTAACCCTGCACATATATCTTGGGCATTCCATGTCGAGCCTCTGCCCATTTAGCAAAACCCTTTTATCAACAGAATCAGTATACTCATAATATACTGAACTAAGGTCTGAGGGTGTAAAGGCAGCAGCATTATACCGGTCCAAAGTATATTCATCTTCCGCATCCCATGTAAGAGGCTTCATCTCCTGTGTCCATATTCCACCTTCATCAGCTTTCCAGACCCAGGCATAAAAGCTGTCATTTGTAATAGCTTCACCTGCACTTTCATTACTTGCCCTGTGCATAACGCATGATGCTGCAAACATTGGATATGAACCGTCAAAAGTTTCAGGATCCTGGAACAGATAATTGCCTATAAAAGTATCACCATTACCTGTCTCTTCAAAAAATACATAGTCTTCTCCATCGCAGCTTCCATAATATATCTTAACATTTGAATCTGCTGTTCCATCCTCAGGTACATATACCAGATCTTCATCAAAAGAAATATTATCAATACCAGATACTGATATAGTTAATGTTAAGGGAACATTTTCTTCAGCTTCATACAAATGATTCGCTTTAAAATCTCCTGTACAAGTCTCTTCTTCACCAATATATCCGTAGTCAAAAGATCCATCTGCAGATATTACAATATGTCCATAATCATTCATAGTATCTGTGTTAAAAAAGTTCCATTCGCCTTCCATAAAGGCATAAAGGTCTTCTTCTGACGCTGGCAGCTGCGCCTTTGATGTATTATCATCGGAGTTTTCAGTATCACCATTAGCAGAATCTGATTGTGAAGTTTCTGATGCTGATGTATCTGATGCTGATGTATCTGATACTGAGGTATCTGCTAAATTATCAGATTCTGATGTATCTGAAGAACTAGCCTTATCAGATACAGTGCCATTATCAGCACTCTGACAACCGGCAAGCACCATACTGGCCGATATAAGTAACGCAAAAGCTGTTTTTGTTATCTTCATCATAAATCCCTCTCATTTATACCAATTCTATAGATATATTTATTTTTTCATTATTTAGCATATATATCTTATCATGATATTATATGCTTTTACTATATTCACAGATTCATAAAAAAAGTGCCCTGCAACGACGATTTTTCGTTACATGACACATTTAAATATTACTAATTGCAAGTATTAGTCCTGATATTATCAAAAGAATAATAACTAACTTTTTGATAACCTTTTCATCAAGTATCTGAGCACTCTTAATTCCAAGGAAAAGGGCTATCAGCATCACAGGAACAAGTACAAGCGCACTTGTAAGTGAATAGTAATTGATAACACCAATAATACTGTATACTATCACCCTGAATATATTCTCTACTATAAAAACGGCACTTATATTGGCCTTAAATTCCTCAGTGTTCTTAGTAACTCGCCCTACATAAGCTGCAAGGAGCGCTCCTATTCCAAACAATCCGCAAAGGATTCCGGATGCAAGTCCTATAATCCCCAATACTATCCTGGACTCTTTGATCTGCGATTTATGGTATTCGCGATATAGCATCTCTATTCCAATCAGAACAATCGCCATACCGCAGATTATCTTAAGGTACTGAACATTTAGGTTAATAAGAAGAAATGCTCCCGGTATACTTCCTGCAAGTACAAGCAAAGCAAGAGGTACAAATACTGAAGGTTTTAAATTTTTCCTGTTCTTATATGTAAGAATCACATTAGACGGCAGTCCCAGCATCAGTTCCACCGGTGAAATACTGACATTAGCTTCTACAAATCCAAGTATTGAAGTAAATACAAGTGTATTAGCAAATCCGCATAAACCCTTAATAAAAAATGCGGCAAAAGTAGCAACTATCCAATAAAACATTTAGAACCCTTAACTCCTCTTTTCATACATCTTTCATGATATTCGGAATTATATACATATTATAATGCTTCTTACATATCCAAATACCAAAAGCTTTAAATATTTTATCATTTCTTTTATAGATATGCATTCCCAAATTATTGGACAGCAAAAGAAAGTACAAAATTATCTGCTTCAACTTCTAATTGAGCCATCTCACCCATAAGCATTGGATAATTGATATCACCGTGTCCTGCAGGAAAGCCAAAAGCCACAGGTACATCTATATCATTCATAAACTGTCTTGATATCATGTCAGCAACAGACTCATACTCTCCTCCACGGCTTGAACCTGAGTAATCTGCCATATTTTCAGGAAGCTCTGTCCATTCTCCAAATATTATCCCTGCTGCATTATCAAGGACACCGGCATGTTCTAATATAGTAATATATCTATGTATGTGCTGCACATTTTCACCAACATCTTCCAGGAAAAGAATATAAGGCTGGCCACTTTTAGTGCAGTCATAGGCAGTATTAATGACTGAAGTAAAAGTAGAAAGATTACCACCAATAAGAATTCCACTGGCGCTTCCTTCCTTGCAATAGTCATTGCATTCACACGTATATTCCGGGATCTCGCCCTTAAGGATCTTCTCTTCGGCTTCAACGCATCTTTGATCAAGCCCCATAAATGTAGCACTCATACATGAATGTATAGACGGAACACCATTTACAGTCCAGGCAGAATGAAATACTGTAATATCACTATAACCTATGATAAGTTTACCTGCATCAGATATAAGCTCTGGCGATAGACGATCAGTCACTTCAGATGCCCCATAACCACCTCTAACGCAGAATATAGCCTTGATATCCTGATCTTCAAGAGCCCATTCAAGATCTGCCTGCACATCATC
Source organism: Butyrivibrio sp. (assembly GCF_024699075.1). The sequence continues at coordinate 2,486 of NZ_JAILQF010000180.1, read as the reverse complement.
TAATGTACGCGTATCGCAGCATACATACTCACCTTCTACAGGCTCATATCCCCAATCTTTTAATCCCTTTATAACTGCATCAACCTGCTCTCTGCTTGGAAGGGATGATGGCGATATCACAGCTATCTTATCTCCTTCTTTAAGGAAAATATCCTTATTAGCTCCACTATAGGAAGAATATGTAACTTCACATTTTGTATCCTCTCCCTCTGTATAATATACAGCTTCTGACTGCTTACTTGTTTTGTAAGAACAGGACGTAACTAACATTACCATAAGTACTGTCAAAAATACTGCAGATAATTTCTTTATCATCTGACTTCTCCTATACATTTATCATTAATGACAAAATCAACTACACTTGTATATTTCGGATATTTACAAGTTTTTTATATAGATAATCAGACGTCGATCCTTTATAAGATTCAAATATATGTATAAAAAAAGACATAGCAGAAATCGTATTTCCAATTTCCTGCTATGTCTTATAAGCGGTATTCTCTTAATATGCAGCACTCTTTTTATGAAAAGATCCTTTTATAATAAGTCCTATTCCAACTACAACCGGAACCAGAACAAGAAGAATATCTACAAGTGATGTATATGCAAAATATAACTCTGTTCCAAGGATAAGTGAAAGAACAAGAAGGGTAAGTGAACCTATAAGGCATCCCATAGTGATCTTGTTCTTATTAACTACTACTGCGATTGCAGATAATATAAGAAGTACTAATACAATTGCAGAAGTGCTGACCCTTCCAAAACGATAAAATCCAAAGGAAGAAACCCTTACCATTTTAAAAAGCATGAATAAACCAATGACAACAAGGATCCACCCAATAGTTTTCTTAGACATTTATTTTCCTCCGACATATTTCTAATTTCAACCTTCCCTAGTATACTTCAAACTGGCATTTATGTCACCAAATTATTCAGCATAATAAGGCATTGTAAACCCAGAAATATGATCAAATACGGATTTTAAAGAGGAATCAATCCTATAACTGGTCTCATAATCTTCTCCTGAAACTAAAAAAGAGCATCTGCAAAAATAGCAGACGCTCTTGTCTTTAATAATTGATATTATAATACCTGTTTCAAGATTTTAAAAGCTATTAAATATTATTTCTTTACATTGAAAGCCTTCATTCCAGGATATCTAGCTGCATCGCCAAGCTCTTCTTCGATACGAAGGAGCTGATTGTACTTAGCTACACGCTCTGAACGTGAAGGAGCACCAGTCTTGATCTGTCTTGTATTAAGAGCTACTGCAAGATCAGCGATTGTTGTATCAGCTGTCTCACCTGATCTGTGTGAAGAAATAGCTGTATAACCATTCTTGTTAGCAAGCTTGATAGCTTCAAGTGTCTCAGATACAGAACCGATCTGGTTGAGCTTGATAAGGATTGAATTAGCAGCGCCATTTTCAATACCCTTAGCAAGACGCTCTGTGTTAGTAACAAAGAGGTCATCACCAACGAGCTGAACCTTATGACCGATCTTCTCTGTCATTCTCTTCCAGCCATCCCAGTCTTCTTCATCAAGACCATCTTCGATAGAGATGATAGGATACTTATCTACAAGAGACTCCCAGTGAGCGATAAGCTCATCTGATGTGAACTCCTTACCTGACTTAGGCTGTTTGTAGAAGCCCTTACCTTTTTCGCTCTTCCACTCTGAAGAAGCTGCATCCATAGCGATCATGAAGTCCTTGCCAGGCTCATATCCTGCGTCCTTAACAGCTGCAAGGATTGTCTCGATTGTCTCTTCATCGCTTGTAAGGTTAGGAGCAAATCCACCTTCATCACCAACTGATGTAGCAAGACCTTTGCTCTTAAGAATCTTAGCAAGTGCATGGAATACTTCTGCACACCATCTGAGAGCTTCCTTGAATGAAGGGGCTCCAACAGGCATGATCATGAATTCCTGTGTATCAACTGTGTTAGTAGCATGTGCGCCACCGTTTAAGATGTTCATCATAGGAACAGGAAGATCTGTTGCCTGAATACCACCGAGGAATCTGTAAAGCGGGATATCAAGTGAAACAGATGCTGCTCTTGCAGCTGCGATTGATACTGCAAGGATAGCATTAGCACCAAGCTTTGACTTATCCTTTGTTCCATCAGCCTTGATCATAGCTGCGTCAACTGCATATATATCTGAAGCATCCATACCAACGATTGCATCAGCGATAGGTCCATTAATATTAGCTACTGCTTTGGAAACACCCTTTCCAAGATATCTGGACTTGTCTCCATCTCTAAGTTCAAGAGCTTCAAATTCTCCTGTTGATGCTCCTGAAGGTGCTGTGCCTCTTGCAACAGTTCCGTCAACAAGTGTGATCTCTGCTTCAACTGTGGGATTTCCACGTGAGTCAAGGATTTCTCTACCAATTACTTTTTCGATCTCAAGATAATTCATCTTTCCACCTTTCTGAATGCCGGTTTTATACCGAGCTATACTGAGTAAAATATGCCCTAAACGCT
>NZ_JAILQF010000030.1 GCF_024699075.1 Butyrivibrio sp. | reverse complement strand
CAGGAATTAAGCTCTTTTCTTTGATGCAACCATTGCGATTCCTGCAATAGCTGCGAGTGCTGCAAGGTAAACAACGGGTGCCACATCACCTGCTGCTTCTGATCCGCCAAGGCCCTTAACGGTAAATGTGATCTCGATGTCCTTTGCATCTTTTGTAAGGCCATCAAGTTTCTTCAGATCCGGATGATTATTGTCATAAACATTCTGAAGTTCTACAGAGGCGTAGTCGCTGTCAGCCTCATAGTCGGCGATCTGGTGATTTGATACATCGATCGTCTTACCATCGATAACAAGTGAATCAACAACGATTGAAAAACCATTATCTGCATCCGGATCAAGAAGCTCTATATCAAGATCCGTGCTTACCATAAGCATGTTATAATCACTATCCGCAGTTGCACTGAAATCTCTGTCTTCGAACTGGGCACCCTTTACCGACACCGTATATGTTCCATCGCCTGTAATGACAGCATCGGTGAGCGTTCCTTCGCGGTACTCATGCTCGCTGCCGTTCCACCCCTGAATCTTGCTGTAGTCATAACCCGCATCATTGTTAAGTCCGTAAGAAGACTCATCCCAACTGTTACGGAACGCATAGCCGCTGGTCTGGAACTGAATATAAGCGTGATGCTCATCAGCTGCGGATACAGGAACTGCTGCAAGTGAAGCAAGCATTGCACCGGCAAGAACGCCTGTTGTTACTTTCTTGAAATTCATTTTCATTCCTCCTTGTGTTTGTGGCAGGATAATACACCCCGCCTCATAGTAATATTTATTCCAGTAAGGCGATTATAAAATGCTTTTTTCAAAAATGCAACAACTTTTTTGTGATTTTGTTATTTTTTTGTTACATTTCACTTAAGAAAGCCGCCCTGCCATGTATAATTTGCCCTTAATACTCACTTTTTGACAGGAATGAGGGCTGTTTTGCCTCCCATATAGGGCCTTAGAACCTCGGGAATGGAAACGCTTCCGTCAGCCCGAAGGTTGTTTTCAAGGAATGCTATAAGCATTCTCGGCGGTGCTACAACGGTATTGTTAAGGGTGTGCGCAAGATATTTTCCGTCTTTTCCGGAAACCCTGATGCCGAGCCTTCTTGCCTGAGCATCGCCTAGATTAGAGCAGCTTCCGACCTCAAAATATTTTTTCTGTCTCGGGCTCCATGCCTCGACATCGATGCTCTTCACCTTAAGATCTGCAAGATCTCCTGAACAGCACTCAAGTGTTCTTACAGGAACATCGAGTGAACGGAAGAGATCTACTGTGTTCTGCCAGAGTTTATTGTACCAGTTCCATGCATCTTCTGGCTTGCAGACTACTATCATCTCCTGCTTCTCGAACTGATGTATTCTGTATACGCCTCTTTCTTCGATACCGTGAGCTCCTTTTTCCTTACGGAAGCAAGGTGAATATGATGTAAGTGTATATGGCATCTCATCTTCAGGAAGGAGCTGATCTATGAACTTACCGATCATAGAATGCTCTGATGTTCCAATAAGATACAGATCTTCACCTTCAATCTTGTACATCATTGCATCCATTTCAGGGAAGCTCATAACACCTGATACTACGTTGCCATGGATCATGTAAGGTGGAATTACATATGTAAATCCTCTGTCGATCATGAAATCTCTGGCATATGCAAGCACTGCTGAGTGAAGTCTTGCAATGTCTCCCATAAGATAATAGAAGCCATTACCTGCTACTCTTCTTGCTGCATCAAGATCGATACCATTAAATCTTTCCATTATATCTGTATGATATGGAACTTCGAAATCCGGAACAACAGGCTCGCCGAATTTTTCGATTTCTACGTTGCATGAATCATCCTTACCGATCGGAACTGAAGGATCAATGATGTTAGGAATCTGATACATGATATTAAGGATCTTATCATCAACTTCCTTCTGCTTCTCTTCAAGCTCTGAAAGTCTTTCTGCATTCTTGGTAACTTCTGCTTTAACTTTCTCTGCTTCTTCCTTCTTGCCTTCCTTCATAAGAGCACCAATCTGCTTGGAGATTGTGTTTCTGCTAGCTCTAAGATCATCTGATTCCTGTTTGATCTGACGGCTTTCTTTATCAAGCTCTATTACTTCATCAACAAGTGAAAGCTTCTGGTCCTGGAATTTCTTTTTGATGTTTTCCTTTACCACATCAGGATTTTCTCTTAAAAATTTGATATCGATCATGACTATCTCCGTTTCATTATATATAAATTATTTATTTATCTTTTTACATGGCTTTTTATATGAAAAATATTTTTTATTCTATATATGTAAGTTGTATTAAGTATAAGAAATAAAAGTTATATTGCAAATTTTTCATAAAGAAAGATCTATAGCATTATCAACTACATACGATAGTTTTAATGCCGTTACATATGAATTATCGGCTCATTACGGCACTTTCAAGTGCTTTTCTTTCTTCTGTACCAAGTTCTATATCGGATCTTCCGTTCTTTATAACTTTGGTATAGGAATAGCATCCTTCATTACCATGTACTGAGTTTATTATATATCCATTATCTTCTTCGTCAAGAAGGGCAAGCGCATAAGATAGCTGTCCGCCCATCTGATTAAGTGCATCATATTTAACGATACCTATTTTCTGGAAGCAATGTCTCATTCTTTTATTTATATCTATAATATCATTTTTATTCTTGTCTGATGCAGCTTTCATGTACTGATTATCTTCGAAAAGCTCAACTATCTGATCTTCAAGACTTTCAGCATCTCTACCTGACATGAACTTTTTGATTCTCTTCTTCATCAGGGAAAGTTCTCTGCCCTGCTTTATTGTGAATATAAGGAGTATCAAAACCAGAACTATCAGTACTGCTATTGCTATTACATATATACCTGGATCTAGATTTGAAAGTCCAACATAATTTAATATAGTACTATTCATTTACTTTTCCTTCTTTTTTTCTGATTTATACATCATATTGTGATATATAGATTTTTATCGCTTGTATCAAAATGTCTTTTTAACCGTATGTCTTATTATAGAAGCAGCATGCGTGTGATTTTCTCAAGGTCGTCGTTGTTATAGAATTCGATCTCAATCTTACCGCCGCCTTCATTTCCTTTTGGTGTAATGGCAACCTTGGTTCCTGTCTTTTCCTTACATCTCTTCTCGAGATCTCTGTATATATTTTCAAGGTTCTTGTCTATTACTGTAGGCTGCTTTGGTGCGGGCTTTTCTTTGCCAATATCCTTTACAAGCTTTTCTGCCTGACGTACGCTGAGCTTTTCATCAAAGATCTTCTCTGCAAGTTCAAGCTGGAGCTTTTTATCTTCTACAGATATAAGTGCTCTTGCATGTCCACTTGTAAGTTTACCATCTATTATCATCTGCTGAACTTCATCTGATAATTTCAGAAGTCTCATTGAGTTGGTGATCGCTACACGAGACTTTGATACTCTGTCAGCTACTTCGTCCTGCTTTAAGTTGAATTCTGTTATAAGTCTGTGGAAAGCCTTAGCTTCTTCAATTGGATTAAGGTTTTCTCTCTGGATATTCTCGATGAGCTGAATCTCAACTATCTGCTGATCTGTAAGATCATTTCTTATTACAACAGGTACTTCTTTAACTCCTGCTGCTCTTGCTGCTCTCCAACGTCTCTCACCAGCTATTATTTCAAAATGATCATCCCTTGATCTTACAAGAAGTGGCTCAAGAATTCCTACCTGCTTGATAGATTCAGCAAGTTCCTGAAGAGCATCCTCATCAAACAGTTTTCTTGGCTGCTCATGATTGGGCTCTACTTTGGTTATCTTTATCATCTGTTTGGATGTATCTTTTGATGATTTATCTTCTTTAGTTATAGTAGCAACAACTGCTTCTTTTTTGGATTCTCCTGCCGGTATCAGACTATCAAGTCCTCTTCCAAGACCTCTTTTTGTTTTTACTGCCATATTCTTATCCCCTCTTTTTAGCGTTCATTTGCTATTACTTCTTCTGCGAGCAGCTTATATGCTTCTGCTCCTGCAGATTTTGGTTCATACAGATTGATTGGAAGTCCGTAGCTTGGAGCCTCTGCAAGTCTTATGTTTCTTGGAATGATGGTCTTGAACACATTTTCATCTATGTGATCTTTAACATTCTCCACTACCTGTAATGAAAGATTTGTTCTTGCATCGAACATTGTGAATACGACACCTTCCATTTCAAGTGTCGGATTAAGTCTTTCTTTGACAAGATTTACTGTATGTACCAGCTGGCTTAATCCTTCGAGAGCGTAATATTCACACTGAATTGGAACAAGAACTTTGTCTGCTGTGGTCATTGCGTTTACTGTCAGCATACTAAGTGAAGGTGGACAGTCTATGATAATGAAATCATAAGAATCTTTGACCTTATCAATTTCATTTTTAAGAATGTATTCCTTCTTATCTATATCGATAAGTTCAATCTCTGCTGCTGAAAGATTGATATTAGAAGGAATGATATCTATTCCAGGAAGGTCCTCGATTATATCATGTCTGATACATTCTTCTACTGTACTTTCTCCTATCATTAAATGATAGATGGTTCTGTCTATTTCATTCTTGTCTAAACCGAATCCGCTTGTTGTGTTTCCCTGGGGGTCTGCATCAATTACGAGAATTTTTTTGTTCTCTTCAGCAAGAGCTGCTGAAAGATTAATAGAAGTTGTTGTCTTTCCAACTCCTCCCTTTTGGTTTGCTACCGCTATGATTCTTCCCATATATCTCCCATTTCTGCGCCGATATTTTATGTTCTGATTCCAAAATGCACTTAATATAAAACACAAAAACAATCGCAAACGGCGCCTGCGATCTTCTTTTACTGGTTTTATTTGGAATCTATATTCCAAAATCCGGCATCTTTTAGTCCTTTAAAGTTTATTATCCGGATTTTTTTATGAAATTATGGTTTATAGCTATGAATTATAGCTTCAATCCTGTTTTTTGCCTTTAAAATAAGGCTTTTTGGACATAATAAATGCCTGTTTCACATGTTACTTAAACGCTTTTTAACAATGTTTCACGGCATAATTATACTAAATATTGATTATATTGTTTCACGTGAAACAAAGTTTTGTGCTTTTTTGGAATTACAAAGTTGTAAATTGGAATGTTTCACGTGAAACAAACAGCAAAATTTCAAAATCGAAAGTTTGAACTCTTATTTATTATAGAGGTTGTTTGGAAGGTAGTCCAGCTTTTCGAGGGTATAATTTTGGAGTTGGTTTTGATTTGTTAATTATTACAATAGATCTTTCTATATCTGAACCAGGCAAGAAAGTATTATTTACAGACTTTATAGAACCGCCAAGAGTTTTTATAGCGATTTTAGACAAATCAATTTCATCATTAATTTTGTTGCTTTTGTATGCAACAAAATGACCCCCTACTTTTACATAAGGAAGTATATATTCAGAAAGCGTTGACATATTAGCAACAGCTCTGGCAGTTCCGATATCAAATTTTTCACGTAAAACACCGCCCTTGGATTTAGAATAATCTTCTGCTCTTCCATGAACTGTTTCTATTGATCCGCCATCTTGGGTAAGTTCAAGTTCTTGTATGACTTCATTAAGAAAATTAAGTCTCTTATTAAGAGAGTCAAGAAGGGTAACTTTGAGCTGAGGGAATACGATCTTAAGAGGTATTCCCGGAAAGCCTGCACCTGTACCTACATCTATAAGAGTAAGGCCTTTTTTGGTGAAATCAAAATATGGTGCTGCCATTATGGAATCAACAAAATGAAGCTGACATACATCATTAAATTCTGTGATGGCTGTCAGGTTCATTACTTCATTCCATTTTACGAGCAAATTATAATATTTATCAAATTGCTCAAGCTGATGATCTGATAATTCTATTCCTATTGATTTGAGATCATTGATCATCTTAGTATAATCGTTCATATTATTCCTCTATAACGAGCACTTGTATAAGTCCGGCAAACCAAATATCAGATTCGGATTTACCGTCATGGCTATATGGACTCGTCTCAAATAGCCGTGCAAAAAAATTCTCATATCGATAAAACTTTTCACGCTAAACTTAAGATATAAAATGTAAATATTGATTTATAATAAATAAAGACTGGAATTATTATGGGTATTACAATCTATTATTTATTTTTGATATTATATGCTATATATTTTTTTATGTTATTTGTTTTTATAAATGCTATATGTTTTGATATATGTTACTAGTTGTTGATATATTATGATTCTTATATATTTTTTAATCTTTCATTATTTAGTAGCTTTATATACCGAATCTATATATACAATAAGTACAGAAACATCAGCTGGATTTACACCGCTGATTCGGCTGGCCTGACCTATATTAAGTGGCATGAATTTCTTCAGTTTCTGTCTTGCTTCTATTCTAAGACTTGAAACCTGATCATAATCAATATCAGCAGGAATAAGTTTATTTTCAAGCTTTTTAAATGCTGCTATCTGAGATTCCTGCCTTGTGATATAACCTTCATATCTTATATTGATCTCAACCTGATCAGTTACATCATGTGTAAGCTCAGGTCTATCAGGATCTATATCTGCTATAAGATCATAGGAAAGCTCAGGTCTGCATATAAGCTCAGCAAGTGTGCTTGCTGTCTTTAATGTAGATGAGTTGTGCTCAATCATAAACTTCTGGATATTAGCAGATGCTCCGACCTTGGTATTCTTAAGTCTTTGTATCTCGCTTTCAATCTGCTTTTCCTTAAGAATAAGGTAGTCATACTGCTCTTTGGTTATAAGGCCTGCCTCATAACCCTTTTTTCTTAAGCGAAGATCAGCATTGTCCTGACGAAGGAAGAGCCTGTATTCTGCACGTGAAGTCATCATTCTGTAAGGCTCTAAATTGTCCTTGGTTACAAGGTCGTCAACAAGAACTCCTATATATCCTTCACTTCTATCTATAGTAATATATGGCTTACCTGATAACTGTCTTGCAACATTGATTCCGGCATAAAGCCCCTGTGCAGCAGCTTCCTCATATCCTGAACTTCCGTTGAACTGACCGGCACTAAAGCATCCTCTGATTGTTCTTATCTCAAGAACAGGTGAAAGCTGGCCTGATTCAAGACAGTCATATTCTATTGCATATGCGTTCTTTACAATCTTACAGTTTTCAAGACCTGGAACTGATCTGTACATCTGAAGCTGTACATCTTCAGGCATTGATGAAGACATTCCATCGACATACATCTCATTTGTAAATGTTCCTTCAGGCTCGATAAATACCTGATGTCTTTCATGATCAGGGAACTTGACAACCTTATCTTCTATTGAAGGACAATATCTGGGGCCTACACCTTCAATAACACCTGAATACATAGGTGATCTTCCGATATTCTCTCTTATGATCTCATGTGTCTTTTCATTAGTATATGTAAGCCAGCATGAAACCTGAGGCTTTTGAACATCAGCAGGATCAGTTGAAAAAGAAAATGGTACAACAGGAGTATCTCCAAACTGCTCTGTCATCTTGGAATAATCAATTGAATTGCCATCCATTCTTGCAGGTGTTCCTGTCTTAAATCTTCTAAGTCCTATTCCTGCATTAATTAATGAAGCTGAAAGGTTATTGGAAGGCTGCATTCCGTTAGGACCTGTATATGTAATTGATTCTCCGCAGAGACATCTAGCTTTAAGATATGTACCTGTACAAAGAATTACTGCTTTACAGTTATATATACCGCCTGTTGCGATCTTAACTCCTGTAATCCTGTGCTTGTAACCTTCTTTATAAAGGTTATTACCAAATGCATCAACGCTATCTTTAGTGACTTCTTCTGTTATAAGCTCTACAACTTCAGCCTGCTTGATTGTAAGATGGTCCTGCTCTTCGAGCTTTTTCTTCATCAAAAGAGAATAAGCAAGCTTGTCTGCCTGGGCACGAAGTGAATGTACAGCTGGTCCTTTGGAAACATTAAGCATCTTGGACTGAAGGAAAGTTTTATCTATATTTTTGCCCATCTCACCACCAAGAGCATCTATCTCTCTTACAAGATGTCCTTTTGAAGAACCTCCGATGTGAGGATTACAGGGCATAAAAGCAATATTGTCGGCACTTACAGTAAATACAACTGTTTCAAGACCAAGACGTGCACAGGCAAGAGCTGCTTCACATCCGGCATGGCCGGCACCTATTACGCAAACATCAACATTATCAAATTCAGTATTAATCATAATATTCCTCAAGCTTTGGAAGTATATAAATTCAACATATACTTTCAGAAACAAATTATAAACTATATATAAGTAAAAGTTAAACTCGCAAACGCTTCGCTTTTTGCTCGTTATAAAATCACTGCTGACGCAGTTCTACGGGTACGGGGGTTATAACCCCGCACCCGAAATCAAGATATTTCCACCACCTAAAGGTGATGGATTATCTTGATTATTTTATATATGATAACTCAAACTTCGCACATAATAAACAATCAATGATTCTTACAAGTTTGAATATATGTTACTTTCCCATGCAGAATTTGGAGAATATCTCTTCGACGAGGTCATCTCCTACTTCTTCGCCTATTATTAGGCCGAGACTTTCATATGCATCATGTAGGTCTATTGTATAGAAATCTTCGCTAAGACCCTGATTTATAGAATCTCTTACAAGGCGAAGGGACTTATCAGCTTTCTCTAAAAGGCCTTTGTGACGAAGGTTTGTAATATATATTTCGTCTTCAGGAACAAGCTTTCCATTAAAGAAGAGATCACTGATAGCGCTCTTTAATTCATCTATTCCGTTTCCGAGAATCATAGATGTGGTGATAATTGGAACGTCAGATATAATACCAACAGTTTCCAATAGCTTTTTGATATTTTCTTTTGTAATGATAATCTCGTCTTCTTTGTCAGTCTTATTAAGAAGAACTATTATCTTTTTGTCCTTAACTGATGTGAGTATCTCTATATCTTCATCGTTGATCTGGGAAGTGGAATCTACCATATATAAGATAAGTTCTGCTTCCTTGGCGAACTTTCTTGCCTTCTCAACGCCGATTGCTTCTATCTTATCAGAGGAATTGCGGATTCCGGCAGTATCAATTACATGAAGGAGTATGTTATCAATCTTAACGTCATGCTCTATAACATCTCTTGTTGTACCTGCAATATCAGTTACGATCGCAGTCTCTTCTCCGGTAAGAACGTTAAGAAGAGAAGATTTGCCGCTATTTGGCTTACCAATAATAACCGTACTTAAGCCTGTAGCTCTGACTCTGCCTTCATCTGCACTTTTTATAAGGTTATCGCATTTTCGTATAAGTTTGTCGCACATTGGCATGATCCTGTCTGAATAATCTGTCAGATCATAATTCTCGGGATCATCAAGGGCAGATTCTATAAATGCCATCTCATAGATTATCTGCTTTCTCATATCGACTATAATATTGCGCATGTCACCGCGAAGCTGCTTCTCTGAATTACTAAGAGCAAATTCAGACTTGGCTTCGATTATATCCATAACAGCTTCTGCTCTTGTAAGATCAATCCTTCCATTTAGAAAAGCTCTTTTGGTGAATTCACCGGGATCTGCAAGTCTGCATATATTCTCATCTGATATAAGTTCATGCAATATCTTTTGCATGACCATTGTTCCGCCATGGGTATTAACTTCTACTACATCCTCTTTGGTATAAGAATGGGGAGCTCTCATAACAGAGACCATGACTTCATCTATGAGATTTCCTGATGCATCACAAAAATATCCAAAACGAATTGTTCCGTTTGCATGCTGCAAAAGATCAAACTCATGTTTTGAATTCTGGTAGAAGCGGGCTACATGGCTTATAGCTTTATCACCGCTTACCCTTATTATTCCTATACCTGCATCACTTGCAGCTGTAGCTATTGCAGCAATAGTATCGTCATTAGTATGAATCATAGGTATCCTCTAAATGTAATTATTATATTACCTGTATTATTTCTAACCGCAAAATACACCCCACTTATAAAAGCGGGGTGTATAAAAATACCAGTTGTTGGCCTGCCATATTCCAAATTTAACCATATCTTTCGTATAGTCAGATTCGAAAACTTCTAAATAAGAAGCTTGGCACTATTATTTCTTAAGAGTAATAACAACCCTGCGATATGGTTCCTCGCCTTCTGAATGAGTAGTTACATAACGGTCATTCTGAAGAGCTGAGTGAATGATTCTTCTTTCGTAGGGGTTCATTGGTTCAAGAGATACGTTTCTTCTGGTCTTTCTAACCTTGTAAGCGATATTCTTGGCAAGATTCTCAAGTGTAGCCTTGCGACGCTGACGATAATTCTCAGTATCTACCTTTACATGGATGTAGTCTTCCTTATCGCGGTTAACTACAAGTGATACGAGATACTGAAGAGAATCGAGTGTCTGACCTCTCTTACCAATGAGAACACCCATATCTGCTCCCTTAAGATCAATATTAAGAATTGTATTTTCTTTGTCAAAAGTAATATCAAGTTCAACAGGCATTTCCATTGCTTTGAATACATCTGAAAGAAATACTCTTGCAGTGGATATGATCTCTTCTTCATTAAATGAAGATGGTGCTTTTGTTTCTTCATTTGAAGATACTGTTTCTTCTCTGGTAATTACAGGAACTTCTTCTTTTAAAGGAGCTTCAACTTCTTTTTCTACAAAAGTGTTTTCGGCTTTAACATCCTGTTCCTTAATACGAGCTTTAATAATAGCAGGTTTTATTCCCATTCCGAGGAAACCTGCAGATCCTTCACTGACAACCTGATAATCAAGTCTGTCAGATGTAACTGATAACTGCGCGCAAGCTTCTGTTATTGCTTCGGAAACTGTTTTGGCAGCGTACTCTTTATATTCACTCATTATAAGTCTCCTACTCTACGATTAATTAGTGTGTTCTGTCGTATTCTTTTACCATATTAGCCGCATTTAAAAGTGAATCTTTGCGTGCCTTACCGGAATCATACAAAGCTCCGACTTCTTCGAGTCTTCTTGTACGATCATCTTCGGAAACAGAGCTTGTCTTGATCTCTTCATTAAATGCTGTGAGATTTCTGTTAGAGAAGTTAGCGTAGTTGGAAAGATCAGGTGTAAGATCTTTTCTCTTCTCGAGCTTCTTCTGATACTTGGCCTGGTTCTCTTCGATCATTGCATCGATATCGATCTTGTCGATACGGTGATTAACAATGATTGCAAGAATTGTACGAATAACAGCAGCTGCAATCCAGTAGATACCCATACCTGCAGGAAGTGTAAAACAGATCCATGCAGAGAAGATAGGCATTACTACGTTCATAGTCTTCATGGAATTCTGCATCTGAGCTGCAGGATCGTTAGGATCAAGCTTCTGGCCTGACTGAGTCATTGAAGTTGTAAGCTTAACTGACAGATACTGTGTCAGGAAAGCAAGTACAGGAACTATGACAGCAAGGATGATCGCTACAATAACACCTGCAGAAAATCCTGCAGAATGGAACTTCTCAATAGCTTCAGAGAACATGAACTGTGGTGAGTTGGAAATTGTAAGTCCAAGGAAGCTGTTCATTGTCTCTACATTAGAAGAAGTTGTGTTTATTGTATTAACAAGATCTGTGTTGCCTGTAGAAGAAGCCCAATTTGAAAGATCTTCCCAGTTTGCTGTTGAGAACTTGTTAAGGAGCTGAGCATAATAATCGCTGGATGTTCCATTTTCAGCCATCTCTTTTACAATGGCTGCAGCACTTGTTGAACCTGATACAAGGTTTGTAACCTGCTCAGAAGCAGAATCGCCAAGCTCTACAAGAGCACTTCCAAGTTTTGAAAATACGTCATTAACAGCAGGAACGTATTTTGGAATATTGTAAATAACTCGATACAGAGGAAGAAGGATAACCATCTGAAGAATCATCTGTACACAGCTACCTGACATTGATACGCCGTATTTGCCGTATACAGCCTGAATCTCCTGATTCATAGCCATCTGTGAATCTGTATCTTTCTTATTTTTGTACTTGTCCTGAATAGCTTTGATCTCAGGCTGCATCTTGGCCTGAAGCTTACTGAACTTCTGCTGTCTGTAAGTAAGAGGCAGCATAGCTACATAAATAATAAGTGTAAAAAGAATAATGGCAATACCGATATTGCCGACAGCAACGCTACCGTCGCTATTAGTAAATAACCCTGCAATTCCGGCCAGAACGATATAAATAGCGTTCATGATATAACCGAGAATTACCGCAATCCATTCGAACATTTAAGCAGTCCTCCGCTTACCTTCCCCCTCAGGGAACCGGGTCATATCCGCCGCTTGAAAAAGGATTGCACCTTAATATCCTCCAAAGTGCAAGTAATCCACCCTTAAAAGCGCCGTATTTGGTAACCGCTTCAAGAGCATATTCTGAACATGTCGGTATATAAGGACATTTAGTGCTCTTAAAAGGCGATATGTATTTCCGGTAAAACCTGATAAGAAAAATAAATAGTTTTTTCATGTGCACCTCCCATAAGTCAAGGAATGTCACATATTTTCATAGTTACATGCAGTAAATACTACAATAAGTAGCATAATCCGAAAAGTAATATCTTCATATAAGAAGTAAACATAATATAATAACCACAATTATAGAAATAATGATAAATAAACAATAATCATATATCTGTAATTAAGGTAACGATGATAAAAATATTAATTGTAATTAAAGTAACAATAATAAAGTAAATACAATATGGTTACCTTATATCTGCGTGGTAAACGATATTACGTTCAAAAGTTTAGAACTTCTCCATGTTCGCTTCTTTATATAAAAACACCTGCAACTACTTTCAGATCTGCTCATTATTTTGCATTAAATGAGCTTTTGCCATGAGCTTAAGGAATGAATCCTCCAGTGTGTGATAATCAGCATCTTTACTTGCTGATCTGGCAACGACTACGATGTTTAAACCACTATTAAACATCTGTTCATGTAGCCTCACGATCTCACGGATAAGTCTTGCAAAATGATGTCTTACAACACTATTTCCGATCTTTTTAGAGCAGGAGATACCAAGATAGCTATCTTCTGTCTGATTCTTCCACACATATACGACCAGATACCTATCTGCAATGGATCTTCCATTGTTATATACATTTTTGAATTCGTATGATTTTCTAAGTGATTTCATGTAATTAAAAAATAAGGCTACATTTATATAAAATGCAGCCTTTAAGTCAAGTATCCTTAAGCGGATAATCTCTTTCTACCTTTAAGTCTTCTGGCAGCCAGCACTTTTCTTCCACCTGGAGTACTCATTCTAGCTCTGAAACCATGTACTCTCTTGCGCTGAAGCTTATGCGGCTGAAATGTCATCTTTGCCATGTCTTATAACACCTCCTTTACCAAAATAATACACGTCCAAGATCCGGTAATGATAAGGTCTTGGATCTGGAAATAAAATCTGTTTCCCTGACAGGAAAACAGATTCGATAGGTCTGTAATAATTCCTGTGTGGAAAAAATCGTTCTAATTATATATAAAATCATCTTTTTAGTCAAGTATGATTATACGCAAAAATGTCCGTATATTACGGATTTAAAAAATTTGAAAAAAGTTATCCACAAAATAATTATCAATATCTTGTATATAAATTAATTATCCACAGCTAAATATGGATTATGTGGATAACTTGTGTTTTATTTGTTTTTTATAATAAAAATCCACAAATTGTGGAAAAAATGTGGATAAAGTACTTTTTTCAGATGGTAAAAAGTGGTGATAAGTGATTTTATCCACCTTTTTATAGTTGATTTTGTTCTTAACACGGTCAGTGTATAACTTTATAATAAATTTTTTTTATCAAAATTTAAAAAAGTTATCCACAATCCTGCAAAATTGATGTTTAGGTTTTTTTACGATAAAATTAATTTATTCTACTATAATTAATGGGGGAATCTATGTTATCCGACGAAATCACATCTATCTTAAATGACAGCTGGGATCATATTAAAGATGCCGTTAGAGAAGAATCAGGCATAACAGACATATCTTATCATACCTGGATCGAGCCTTTATCTTTCTATGAATATAACGGCGGCGTTGTTTTTATTCTGATACCTTCTGATAATTCAATCGCCCACAATTACATAACTACGCATTATCAGAACTTCTTTAAGGTGGCTATCTCTGAGCTTATAGGTGAAGCTGTTGATGTTTCCTTCGTCCTTCAAAAGGATGTAAATATTAATAATGAAAAGACATCAACTCCTTCTGCGGAAAAAGAGTCTGTATCCGAGAGTCAGAGCTATGAGAATTCAAATCTTAATCCAAAATACAGATTTGATACTTTTGTAGTCGGATCCAATAATAAATTTGCACATTCGGCATCTCTTGCAGTTGCTGAATCTCCGGGAGAAAGCTACAATCCTCTTTTCCTATACGGAGGTCCCGGACTTGGTAAGACTCACCTTATGCATTCCATAGGTCATTTTATCATGGAGCATAATTCATCTGCCAAGGTTCTATATGTAACATCAGAGGCTTTTACCAACGAGGTTATTGAATCAATCCGTTCAGGTAAGCAGGAATCAATGTCCAAGCTTCGTGAGAAATACCGCACGGTTGATGTTCTTATGGTAGATGATGTTCAGTTTATCATAGGTAAAGAGTCTACGCAGGAGGAGTTCTTCCATACTTTTAATGAGCTCCATCAGGCCGGCAAGCAGATAATCCTGTCATCTGACCGTCCTCCCAAGGAGATGGAGACTTTGGAAGAAAGGTTCAGATCCCGTTTTGAGATGGGCCTTATCGCTGATATCCAGGCACCTGACTACGAGACCAGAATGGCTATCCTTCGCAAGAATGCTGAGAATTTTGGCAATCATATAGATGATGAGATCCTTGAATATATAGCAACCAACATTAAGAGCAATATCAGAGAGCTTGAAGGTGCTTTCAATAAGATAATCGCATATTCGCGTCTTAATAATGTGGAGATCAATATTGATAATGTCAAAGAAGCTCTCAGAGATATCATATCTCCTGAAGAAAACAAGATCATAACTCCGCAGCTTATCGTCAATACTGTATGTGAACAGTACGGCATAAGGATAGATGATGTGGTATCAAGAAAGCGTAACTCTGAGATAGTCCTTCCAAGGCAGATCATAATGTATCTGTGCAGAGAGATGACTGATATCTCTTTGGAAGAGATCGGAAGGATCCTTGGCAAAAAAGATCATACCACAGTTATGTCCGGTATCAGCCGTATAAAAGGAAAGCTATCCACAGATGAGGATCTTGTTAAAAATGTGGATATAATCAAAAAGAAACTTGGACCCACATCATAATATTAAAAAAATTATAGATTAATTGTGAAAAATATACGCTAAATTCACATTGATAAGTCTTATTATCAACAGTCTTTTCGTTGTAAAAAAGCAAGTAAAATTGTATAATAATAAAGGTTTTGCACTTATCAACATTCTATAATAATTAGAATATTATTTTATTCTTTTTCTTTTTATCTGCACCGGAATTCATTCCAAAAGATTTTTTAGGTGGATAAAATTAATACCTACACATATAAACTTTTTATAGACAGAAAGGAAGTATCGGAGCTATGAAATTTGTATGCTCGAAATCAAATCTTGTTAGTGGACTTCAGATTGTTTCTAAGGCAGTGCCTGCAAAGACAACAATGTCTATTCTACAGTGTATATTAATTGACACTACAGAAGGAGTTATAAAGTTCATAGCTAATGATATGGAGCTTGGAATAGAGACTATAGTAGAAGGCAATATCCTCGACAGAGGTTATATCGCTATTGATGCAAAGATCTTTTTTGACATCATAAGAAAGCTCCCTGACAATGATGTAACTATCGAATCACAGAATACAGAAGGCAATATTAAAGTTACTATAAGCTGTGAGAAGGCCAAGTTCACTATCCTTGGAAGAAGTGGTGATGACTTCTCATATCTTCCTGCAATTGAGAGAATAGACGGAATCCAGATCTCACAGTATACACTTCGTAATATCATCCTTCAGACTATCTTCTCAATATCTGACAATGATACCAACAAGGTAATGGGCGGTGAGCTCTTTGAAGTAGACGGCAATATGCTCAAGATGGTATCTCTTGACGGACACAGAATCTCTATCAGAAGAGTTGAACTTGCAAGCAGCTATGGTTTTAAGAAAGTTATCGTACCTGGAAAAGCTCTTTCTGAAGTATCCAAGATCCTTACAGATTCTACAGAATCCATCGTAAGTATCTTCTTCACAGATAAGCATGTTCTGTTCGAGTTTGATAAGACTGTAGTTGTATCAAGACTTCTTGAGGGTGAATATTTCAATATCGATCAGATGCTCTCCTCTGATTATGAGACTAAGCTGACGATCAACAGAAGGGAATTCCTTGATTGTATAGATCGTGCTACTCTCCTTGTTAAGGAAGGTGATAAGAGACCTGTTATCATCTCAATTGAGGACGGATTCCTTGAGATGAAGATCAACTCTGCAGTAGGATCCATGGATGAAAAGGTTGATATCGATAAGCAGGGTAAAGATCTTAAGATCGGTTTCAATCCAAAGTTCCTTATCGATGCTCTTCGTGCAATTGATGATGATAATGTGGATATATATCTGGTTAATCCTAAGGCTCCATGCTTTATCAAGGATGCAGATGCAAGCTACACATATTTGATTCTTCCGGTTAACTTTACAACGGTGGACTAACGTACATAGAAATGCATCCATGCATTTCTGGACATATACTGACTACATCCTGAAGTCGGTACATAGAAATAAAAATAGAGGTTAGTAATGGATATAGTTAAGTTAAGAGAAACAGATGATTATATAAAGCTCGGACAGGCCCTTAAGAAGGCCGGTTATGAAGAATCAGGAGCTGATGCCAAGGAGGATATCCAGGCAGGTCTTGTAAAGGTCAACGGAGAAGTTGATACAAGACGCGGCAAGAAACTGGTTCCGGGAGATGTTGTTGAATACAGAGGCAGGAGTTTTAAGGTCGAAAGATGATTATTAAAAGGCTGGAGCTTTCAAACTTCAGAAACTACGAAGAACTTCATCTAGACTTTGATAAGGGTACCAATATCCTGTACGGCGATAATGCTCAGGGCAAGACCAATATACTCGAAGCAATATTCATGTCGGCAACAACCAAATCTCACAAAGGATCAAAAGACAGAGAAGTAATCAATTTTCAAAAAGATGAAGCTCATATCAGATCCATAATTGAAAGAGATCATGCAGAATACAGGCTTGATATGCATCTTAGAAAGAGTAAATCCAAAGGCCTTGCAATAGATGGTCAGAAGCTTAAAAAGGCAGCTGATTATGTTGGAAAGCTGAATGCAGTTTTTTTCTCACCGGAGGATCTTGCAATAGTCAAGAACGGCCCTTCGGAGAGGCGCAGGTTTATAGATCTGGAGCTGTGTCAGCTTGATGAGACATATCTGTACAATCTTACGAGATTCAATAAGCTTCTGGTTCAGCGTAACAAGATGCTCAAAGATATGTATGATCATCCGGAATACAGACCACTTCTGGATGTGCAGGATGATCAGATGATCATGTACGGAACTCAGATAATAAAGGCAAGGCAGCAGTTCATAGAAGATCTGTGCAGCATAATAGAGCCCATACATGATAAGCTTACGGGAGGCCGTGAAAATCTTAAGATTTTCTATGAGCCCAATGTAGCTGCAGACGATTATGAAAGCAAGTTAAAGAAAGTCAAAGACAGAGATCTGTTCCTGAAGCAGACCAGTGTAGGACCGCAGAAGGACGATTTCTCTTTTATTGTTAAGGGAGCATCACAAAACGAAGCTATAGATATCAGGAAATTCGGGTCTCAAGGCCAGCAAAGGACCGCTTCTCTCTCACTCAAATTGTCAGAGATTGAGATCGTCAAAAAGGCCAAGAAGGAAAATCCTGTACTGCTCCTTGATGATGTGCTATCCGAGCTCGATTCTAACAGGCAGAACTATCTGCTGGATACAATAGGTGATATACAGACCATAATCACCTGCACAGGTTATGACGAGTTCGTTAATCATAGATTTGAAATAAATAAGCTGTTTAAAGTAGTAAACGGAACTGTTACATCAGAGAACTGATTCCAAAATACAGCAGATAAAAAAAGAGGTTCATAAATGTCTAATAACGAAGAAGTACAGTACGGTGCGGATCAAATCCAGATTCTTGAAGGACTAGAAGCAGTTCGTAAAAGACCTGGTATGTACATTGGAACAACAGCCGCAAGAGGTCTTCATCATCTTGTATATGAGATTGTTGATAACTCAGTTGATGAGGCTCTGGCAGGTGCCTGCGACCATATTGAAGTTACAATAACACCCGGAAATACTATTATCGTAAAAGATAATGGACGTGGTATCCCTACAGGTATCAACCACAAGTCAGGACTTACAGGTGTTGAGGTAGTATTCACTATCCTGCATGCAGGTGGAAAGTTCGGTGGTGGAGGATACAAGGTATCAGGTGGTCTCCACGGCGTAGGCGCGTCAGTAGTAAATGCCCTTTCTGAATGGCTTGAAGTTAAAGTCAAACAGGGCGGCAAGATCTATATGCAGCGTTATGAAAGAGGTCATGTATGCTATCCGCTTAAGGAGATTGGTACATGCGAACTTGAAGATACAGGAACATGTGTAGAGTTCAAGCCTGATGCAGAGATATTCAGAGAGACAACAGTATTTGATTACAATGTCCTAAGGCAGAGACTTCGTGAGATGGCTTTCCTTACAAGAGGACTTAAGATATCTCTTACAGACGAGAGAATCCCGGAAGATGCTGAGATCAAGGAGCCAAGAGTTGAGCACTTCCACTATGAAGGTGGTATAAGTGAGTTCGTAGCTTATCTTAATAAGTCCAAGACTCCTTTGTATGATCAGATCATGTATTTCGAAGGCGACAAGAACGAAGTACATGTAGAAGTATCTGTTCAGCACAACGATGCATATAATGAAAGCATCTATACTTTTGTTAACAATATCAATACACCTGAAGGCGGTACACATCTTGAAGGTTTCAAGATCGCTACTACCAAGATATTCAATGATTATGCCAAGGCTCAGAAGCTTGTCAAGGAGACAGACGAGAACCTTACAGGTGAGGATATCCGTGAAGGTATGACAGCTATCATCTCTGTTAAGATAGGTGATCCTCAGTTCGAAGGTCAGACCAAGCAAAAGCTCGGTAACTCCGAAGCAAGAGGAGCTGTAGCAAGTATCGTATCAGAGCAGCTTACATACTTCCTGGAGCAGAATCCTCAGATTGCTAAGACTATCATTGAAAAGGCTGTTCTGGCTCAGCGTGCCAGAGATGCAGCAAGAAAGGCAAGAGATCTTACAAGACGTAAGACAGCGCTTGACGGACTGGGACTTCCGGGCAAACTTGCAGACTGTTCTGACAAGAATCCTGAGAACTGTGAGATCTTCATCGTTGAGGGTAACTCCGCCGGCGGATCTGCCAAGAATGCAAGAAGCCGTGCAACTCAGGCTATCCTTCCTCTTAGAGGAAAGATCCTTAACGTAGAAAAAGCAAGTGTTGACCGTATCTATGGTAATGCCGAAATCAAGACCATGATCACAGCATTCGGAACAGGTATCCATGAAGATTTTGATATATCCAAGCTTCGCTATGGCAAGATCATCATCATGACTGATGCCGATGTAGACGGTGCTCATATCGCTACACTGATGCTGACATTCCTTTACAGATTCATGCCTGAACTTATCAAGCAGGGTCATGTATATCTTGCACAGCCGCCGCTTTATAAGCTCGAAAGAAATAAAAAGACATGGTATGCATATTCTGATGAAGAGCTTAACAACATCATCGCTCAGGTAGGACGTGATCAGAACAACAAGATCCAGCGTTATAAGGGACTTGGAGAAATGGATGCCGAGCAGCTCTGGGAGACAACAATGAATCCTGAAACAAGAACTCTTCTTCGTGTAAACATGGATGATGACGCTGTTTCAGAGCTTGATGTTACATTTACTACTCTCATGGGTGATAAAGTAGAGCCAAGAAGAGAATTCATAGAAGCAAATGCCAAGTTCGTTCAGAACCTGGATATTTAATGATATAAGTCAGTATTCATGATACCTTTAAAGGAATCATAAATATAAGACACTGATAAGCATATAAGCAGAAATCTTTGGATTTTTTTCCAAAGAGATCACTAATCATGAAATAAGAACATGAAACAAGAAAAGGAAAATAATAATGGCTGACAATGAAAATCAGAACGGAATGAATTCCGGAAATGATCTTCCAGACGATGTCTTTGATCAGACAGAAGCGACCAATACGACAGATATAACGGAAGTAGATTTAAAGAAGACAATGGAGACCTCCTATATAGACTATGCAATGTCTGTTATAGCATCAAGAGCTCTCCCTGACGTAAGAGACGGACTTAAACCTGTTCAAAGACGTGTACTCTACTCCATGGTAGAACTTAATAACGGACCTGATAAGCCGCACCGTAAGTGTGCGCGTATCGTCGGTGATACAATGGGTAAATTCCATCCACACGGAGATTCATCCATATATGGTGCACTTGTATATCTTGCCCAGCCATGGAACATGAGATATTGTCTTGTTGATGGACATGGTAATTTCGGTTCAGTCGATGGCGATGGACCGGCTGCCATGCGATACACAGAAGCAAGAATGACCAAGATCTCAATGGAGATGGTAGCTGATATCAACAAGGATACAGTAGACTTCGTACCTAACTTTGATGAGACGGAAAAAGAGCCTTCTGTACTTCCAAGTAGAATACCTAACCTTCTTGTAAACGGAACAACAGGTATTGCCGTAGGTATGGCTACTAATATCCCACCTCACAACCTTCGTGAAGTTGTAAGAGCGATAAATCTTATGATCGACAATAAGGTTAATGAGGACAGAGAGACAGAGATAGATGAACTTCTCCCTATCATCAAAGCTCCCGATTATCCTACAGGCGGAATCATCCTTGGAACAAGAGGAGCTGAAGAAGCATACAGAACAGGAAGAGGTAAGGTAATCTGCAGAGCCGTAACAGACATAGAGCCTATGAACGGCGGCAAGAACAGGATCATAGTTACAGAGCTTCCTTATCTTGTTAATAAAGCAAAGCTTATCGAAAGAATCGCAGATCTTGTAAAGAACAAGAAAATCGACGGAATAACAGCTCTTCGCGATGAGTCTGATAAAGATGGAATGCGAGTTGTAATAGAACTTCGTCATGATGTAAATGCACAGGTTATGCTCAATAAGCTCTATAAGCATACAGACCTTCAGACATCCTTCGGTGTTATAATGCTTGCTCTTGTAAACAATGAGCCTAAGATCCTGTCACTTGATAAGATGCTCAGATATTACATCCTCCACCAGGAAGATGTTGTTACAAGAAGAACCAGATATGATCTTGGAAAAGCTGAAGAAAGAGATCATATACTGCAAGGTCTGCTTATAGCACTTGATAATATCGATGAAGTAATAAGGATCATCAGAGGAAGTGAAACAGTTCAGATTGCAAAAGAGCAGTTAATGGCTCGTTTCGGACTTTCAGAAGCACAGTCTCAGGCTATCGTAGATATGAGACTTCGTACACTGACAGGTTTGGAAAGAGACAAGCTCCAGGCTGAGCATGAAGAACTCCTCAAAAAGATCGCAGAACTCAAGGCAATACTTGCAGATCACAAGCTTCTTCTTGGAGTTATCAAAAAAGAGATCTCTGAAATTGCTGATAAGTATGGCGATGACAGAAAGACTCAGATAGGACATGATGAGGCTGAGTTTGAAGATGAAGACCTTATTCCTAACGTTAATACAGTAATAGCTCTTACATCTCTTGGATATATCAAGAGAATGGCAATTGACAACTTCAAGGCACAGAACAGAGGCGGTCATGGAATAAAGGGTATCAACACGATTGACGGAGACTATGTAACAGATCTTCTCATGACTACAACACATAATCATGTAATGTTCTTCACATCCACAGGTCGTGTGTATACAATGAAGACCTATAAGATTCCTGAAGCTTCAAGAACATCAAGAGGAACAGCTATAGTTAATCTCCTGCAGCTCGGACCTGATGAGAAGATAACAGCTATAATTCCTGTTGGAAGCTTTGAAGAAGGCAAGAACCTCTTTATGGTAACCAAGAAAGGTACTGTTAAGAAGACTCCTATCGAAGCATTTGCAAATATCCGTAAGAACGGACTTAGATGTATCAATCTTGAAGAAGATGATGAGCTTATAGAAGTAAAGACAACACGTAAGAACTCACAGATATTCCTTGTTACAAAGAATGGAATGTGCATAAGATTTAAGGAATCAGATGTACGTGCCATGGGTCGTGATGCTATGGGTGTACGTGGTATGATGCTCGACGGTGATGACGAGATCATCGGTATGCAGATAGATTCACAGGGATCATCACTTCTTGTAGTATCTGAGAATGGATACGGTAAGCGTACAAAGCTTGAAGAATTCAAGACTCAGTACAGAGGTGGTAAAGGACTTAAGTGTTACAGGATCATCGAAAAGACTGGTCGTCTTGTTGGTGTAAAGGCTGTCGATGACGAGCATGAAGTCATGATGATCACAGATCAGGGTACTATCATTCAGCTTAGAATGAGCGATGTATCAATTTACAGCCGTATTACATCAGGCGTAAGACTTATAAAGCTTGATGACGGTGCAAGCGTTGTAAGTATCGCAAAGGTTCGTGAGAAGGTATCTGACGGAAGCGTTGAGTATGAGAACATGGATGATGCCATGGAAGATACAGGCGAAGAAATGCCTGTTTCATCCGATGATGACTACGAATCAGAAGATATCGAAGAAAACGACTATGACTCAGAAGACATCGAGGACAGCGAAGAAAACGAAGAAGAATCAGATGATTGAGGATATCAAAAAAATGATGAAAAGTCAGATGATTTAGGATATCGAAAAAGATGAAGAGTCGTAAGATTGAGGACATCGAAAAAAGATGAAGAGTCATAAGATTGAGGACATCAAAAAACGATGAAGAGTTATAAGATTTAGGGTATCGAAAAAAATGATAAAGAATCAGAGGATTGATTCTTAAGATGAGGTCCCATGATATATGCAGCGCATATATCATGGGGCTTTTTTTAGATTAAGGTGGCGGATAAAGGATTGGGCTTGATCAGACAAGATATAAGTTATGTCCAGGCAAGGTCTTCCCACGAAAAAGAGGAAAACAAGGGTTTTCGTAGGAAAAAAATCAAGAAATAAGGCATTTTCGGGCAAGGTCTTCCCACGAAAAAGAGGAAAACAGGGGTTTTCGTGGGAAAAAAATCAAGAAATAAGGCATTTTCAGGAAAAAGCTTCCCACGAAAGAGGTGTAAACAAGGGTTTTCGTAGGAAAAAAATCAAGAAATAAGGCATTTTCGGGTAAGGTCTTCCCACGAAAGAGGTGTAAACAGGGGTTTTCGTGGGAAAAAAATCAAGAAATAAGGCATTTTCAGGAATAAGCTTCCCACGAAAATGAGGAAAACAGGGGTTTTCGTAGGAAAAAAATCAAGAAATAATGCATTTTCAGGCAAGGTCTTCCCACGAAAAAGGTGCAAACAAGGGTTTTCGTAGGAAAAAAATCAAGAAATAAGGCATTTTCAGGAATAATCTTCCTACGAAAAAGGTGTAAACAGGGCTTTTCGTAGGAAGGATAGCATATTTCAATTGCGAAGTTTGGATTTGGTAAATAAAGGAGGCAATCAGGCCGATATATATTTGTAGAAAGCGATTAGAAATAAAATTAGTAGCTGTCTTCTATTAACCTCACTCTTTATAAAGGAGTAAAGCCATGCTCAGAATAGGTCTGTTAGTATCCGATTTAAAAAATGAAGAAATATGTGATTTCTGTGCCGGTGCGATCCGTGCTGCGGAAAAGGAAGGCGTACTTCTTACTATAATGCCGGGAGGACGCTTTTGGTCTGATGAGCAGAAGAAAAATGATAATGAAAGTTTTGACTATCAGCAAAATGTAGTATTTGAATATATCAGCAGTGATAATTTTGATGGGCTATTAATAGACATAGAGACAATAGGTCAGGACATATCAGATTATGACAAAGAAAAATTCCTCGGCCAGTTCATTTCTGAAAAAATCCCGTATCTTATTTTATCTGATTTTGGAACATATAAAACTATAAACAATCCCTGGCTTAAGCATGATAGAAAGCAGGGTTATCAGGCAGTTCTTGATATTGAACATTATATTAAGATGGGTGAACTTCCTCTCCCATCCGATGATCTGTGCGTTCCGCCTATTGAGATAACGGCTGCTGATTCCATGAATCAGCTGGGACTCATAACAGAAAGGATACTTCTTACTTCAAGTGAAGGTGTAGATATTTTCAAAAAGATCATAAATATTCTGGCGCTTGGTGGTATCAAAGATGCAGTAATTCTCATGTATGGAGATGGTATACGTAATACGCCCAAAGAGCCGTGGATCATGCCTGAGAGAATGCTTGTTAAGGGGCT